>CANQEC010000151.1 GCA_947594335.1 uncultured Lachnospiraceae bacterium | reverse complement strand
TTTTTCTCTACGTCTTCTCCCGCCAGGAGCCGGTAAATCACATCCGCCACCGTCTTCCCGAGCTCAGACGGAAACTGCGCGGCGGTCGCTTTCATCATCCCTTCATGGATCAGGGCCTTTGCGTCGGGGGAGGCGTCCACTCCGTATACATCCACCTGATCCAGCATCTGATTCTCCGCCAGGGCCGCCACCGCGCCGACAGCCGCCGGATCATTCAGGCAGAAAACATTGTCAAATTTCAGTCCTTCGCTGATCGCTTCCTGCAGCCTCGGCATCGCGATCTCCAGCTGCCCTTCACATTCGATCGACTTCACAATCTCGATTCCTTCCTGCCCTTCCACGGTATCGAGAAACCCTCTGACTCTGTCCTGTCCCGATTTCGCCGCTTCATGAGTCATAACGACCACCCGGCCTTTCTGGCACTGCGTCAGAAAATACTCGCCCATGATCACGCCCGCCTGATAGTTGTCTGTGGTGATCGTGCAGTTTACAAACTCCTCATCCGAAACATTTGTATCGGCGACCACAATATATACTCCCTGCCCGGCCGCTTTCTCCAGCACCGAGGTCAGACTCTCCCAGTCCACCGGCGTGATCACCAGGGCATCAATCCCCGCGTCCAGCATCTCCTCAAGCTGTGCGATCTGACGGTCCGCGTCAAGCGCCGGATCGCGGAGGATCATCCTGTCGCCTTTTGCTTCCACTTTTGCGCTGATCTCCTCGCCCATGATCTTGTAGAACTCATTGTTCATGGTCATATAGCTGACGCCGATCAAAAAAGAATCCTCCTTCTGGCTGACCGAGTAATCCTTTCCCCAAAATCCCGCCAGGAACAGCAGGATAAACAGAACGGCATCCACAAAAACAAGAATACCCCAGAATACTTTTTTGTTCATCCTCCACCTCCCTGGTCTGATTCCTCTGATCTTTTGACAGTTTACCAAACTGATTTTTGCAGGTCAAGTGCGAACTCCGCCGATCCGGCCACTGCTTCTGCAGACGGGTACGGCACGCTGCCTGGCACCGGATCGCCATCCCTCCGCTTTTGCCATACGCATTTCGCACAGACTCCCGGGATCCCTCACATCTGTTTCATCCATCCGGCTCACCGGGGCAGAACCACAGCAAATGTGCTTCCCCTGCCGGGACTGCTTTCGACAGACGCTGTTCCATTGTGCCACTCTACAATCTGGCGGACCATAAACAGTCCGAGTCCGAAATTTTCCCCGCGTGTATGACCGGCATCTACCTGATAAAAACGGTCCCAGATACGCTCCTGTTCTTCCAGCGGAATACCGATGCCGTTGTCTTCAAACAGGATCCGGACCTTATCTCCCTCTTCCTCCAGACGGATCCTGAGATACCCGCGCTTACGGCCATAGACAATCGCGTTGTCTGTCAGGTTGATAAACAGGCGGGTCATCATCGACAGATCGGCATGGATCACCGGTTCCTTCAGGCGATCTTCGATCTCGATCGTGATTTCCTTCTGCTCCGCCTTTTCCTGGAGTTCCTCCGCCACCGATTCGGCCAGAAGCTCAAGATCTACCTCTTCCTTCTCCAGTTTGTTTTTCTTTCTCTCGCTGCGCGAGATCTCAAGCAGGCGGGAAACCAGCTCCGACATCTGCCGCGCCTTCCTCTGAATGATCTGTATCTCATTTTCCGCTTCCTCCGGAAGAGACAGTTCCTCCAGGCAGTATTCACAGTGAGAGAGAATGACCGATACCGGCGTGCGCAGCTCGTGCGCCGCGTCAGAGGAAAACTGCCGCTCACGCAGGAAATTCTTCTCAAGACTTTCCAGCATCTGGTTGAATGTCCGGCACAGCTCGTAAATCTCGTCCCGGTTCATGGGAACCGGAATCCTCCTCGAAAGCGTCATGGAGGAGGTGATCTCATTTGCCGTCTCCGTAATAATAAGAACCGGATGGAGAGCTTTCACAAGCATTCGGTAGCCGATAACCCCTGTCAAAACCGCAATCATCGGAAAAAGGACCGCCATAAGCCGTATCATCCAAAGATTGTCCGCCACGAGCGAGCTGTAGGAGTAAATGCCGCGTATCCAGATCATCCGCCCGTTTGCCAGCTCCGTTTTCCTGTCGTACAGGAACCAGCTTTCTCCCTGACGCCTGACCTTCCGCATGCCGCCGGCCGCAAGAGGCGTATTATTTGGAAAATCCTCCGGAAAAATGCCTTCAATAAAGGATGAATCTTCATCATAAATACTGAGCATGACTCCGTCATCGAAAAAAAGCGCCCTGTTCTCCGACAGAAAATCCAGCGAATCCCCGTAAATGCTCTCCAGCAGGTCCCCCACCTCATCCTGAAGCTCCTCGTTGATCGCCTCCTCGCTGTAACGGCCCAGATACCAGAGCGCGAAAACAAAGATCACCCCAAACAATAAGGTAATGATTCCCGTGTACCAGCAGGTAATCTTAAATTTAATCGAATGTATCTTCATCAGTCAATCTCCGTTTTGGACAGGCGCTCCCGCTTTCCGCCGTCACACATGCCCTCTCCTTTTGTTTTCACGCAGCATACAGCGGGATCTTCCTGTCTTCTTACTCTGTCTCACCGTCCAGACGGTATCCTCTTCCCCGGATCGTCTGTATCATCTTCACATCAAAATCCGCATCGATCTTTTTCCGCAGATAGCGGATATAGACGTCCACAATATTGGAACCTCCCTCAAAGCTGCTGTCCCAGGCGCGCTCCTCAAGCTGTGTGCGCGTCAGCAGCATATTGGGATGGTACATCATGTATTCAAGGATCATGTACTCCTTGCCTGTAAGAATGATCTCCTTCCCCGCGCGCGAGACTGCATGGGACGCCGTATCCATCACCAGATCCCCTACTTTAAGAACAGAAGTGGCGTGGCCGGTCTTCCTCCTTGTGACCACGCGGATGCGCGCCAGAAGCTCTTCATAGGAAAAGGGCTTTACAAGGTAGTCGTCAGCCCCCTCATCCAGCCCCGCCACCCTGTCCTCGACGGAATCCCGCGCCGTGAGCATGATGACCGGAGTGTCAATCTTTTTCCTTCGCATCCGGCGGAGCACTTCAAATCCATCGATCCCGGGCAGCATGATATCAAGTATCACAAGATCATATGTATACACATCCAGATAATCAAACGCAGACTCTCCGTCCCCGCAGGCATCCACAGAATATTTCTTCTGAAGACGCTTGACCAGGACCGTCCGCAGCTCCTCCTGATCCTCAACATACAATATTTTCAAAATTTTTCTTCCTTTCTGTGAAAAAGAGGGACCTTTGGCACAGGACAAATTTTTCTGTGACAAAAAATTTATTTTAATGTTCTTTTAATCTTTATATAGTATTATAACACCATAAAACGAAAGGGGGATTAAAAAATGAAAAAATTGAGAAGTAAAGTTATCCTGTTCGCAGCAGTCGCCGCACTGTTAATATCTGCCGTCCTTAACGTATCCGCGGCTAACGGAGTTAAGCCGAAAAAAATATCCCGCGTCGGGAAAGCGTCCAGAAGCGTCACGGTGGGAGAAGAGTTTGAGCTGAAAGTCAAAGTAAATCCCGGATACGCGGATGACGATTATCTCCGCTGGAAGATCATCTCCGGAAAAAAGATAATCACCTTTGATGATTACGATACCAATGATGACGAGGCGGATTTCCGGGCCTTAAAGGCAGGCACCGCAAAAGCCCGCTGCTACATCAAAGGCAAGGAAAGCTCAACGAAAACTGACTTCACGATCACAGTCAAGAAAGCGGATGCGGCAAAGCAGAAGATCACAAGAGTCGGATCAAAGACACAGTATGCCGAAGCCTATGACGATATTGAGCTTGAGGTAAAAAAGAGCGGCGGCGTCGCTGAGAGCAAGCTGGAATGGTCCATCGGCAATACCAAAATCCTGCGTTTCGAGAGCAAGAAGCACACCGGACACGAGATGGAATTTGAAACATTAAAGCCCGGAACCACAACTGTTACCTGTAAGATCAAAGGAACCGACAAAAAGGTAACGTTTACCGTAAAGGTACTTGCGTATTACGACGACTGATCTGAGTATATCACTCACTGAGTATATCACTCACTGCGAAAGCGGCCGGATGAAAACATCCGGCCCTTTCTGTACGTCTGCTGTTTATTTACTCAGCCGCAGCTGCGTTCTCGCCCGCGATACGGCCATAGGTCATAATATCAGAGAATGCGTTTCCGCCGAGGCGGTTGTTTCCATGAATGCCTCCGGTAACTTCGCCTGCCGCGTAGAGACCCGGGATCACATTTCCTTCCGTATCGATCACTTCCGCATTGGTGTTGATCGTCACGCCGCCCATGGTGTGATGTACGGTCGGTGTACGAAGGCTTGCATAGAACGGTCCCACGGAGATCGTCGCGTTCGGATCTGCCGCCTTGCCGAACTCATCCTCGCCGCTCTCCATGCCTGCGTTGTACTTGTCAACTGTCGCCTGAAGGACTGCCGGATCAACGTCAATCTGCTCGGCCAGCTCCTCAAGTGTCTCGCCTTTTACGGTGTGGCCGTCCGCGATCAGAGATTCGATCTGAGCGGTACGCGTGTCGTCGCCCGCGATCTGGCTGGAATCCACGATCAGCCACATCTGGTCGTCCGTCTGCTCCAGCTCTGCCATGGACATCTCATATCTTGTTCCGTCTTCCTTTACAAAACGTTCGCCTTCTTTGTTGACGAACATATAGTACTGAGCGCCAAGCCAGTTTCCGACAAACTCAGCCACGCAGCCGCAGTCGTTATGCGGGTCGCCAAGCGGATGCACCTGAATCTGATCCAGATCCGTCATGCTCGCGCCGACTTCTTCTGCCAGAGCGATACCGTCGCCCGTGCTGCTGACCGCACAGCTTGTCAGCGGGGTCGTGATCGTGCCGTTGCTGTATTCCAGTACCATCTCAGAATTTGCCGCAAAACCGCCGGTCGCAAGGATTACGGCTTTGGATGCGTTCACGGTGATCGTGGAGCCGTCGCTGCGCTCTGCAAGCGCGCCGCAGGCACGTCCGTTTTCATCCATCAGGATCTTTGTCACTTTCGCGTCGGTGTAGATGTCCACGCCGTTCGCGTCCGTTCTCTCTTTCAGTTTTGTGATGTAGACATTTCCGCCGTTGTCGCCTTCCGCGCCCGTAGCGGCAAGCATATCGATCTGATGACCGCGCGTCCATTTTCCGCCGATCGCCATAAAGATGTAGTCTGTCTTAAACTGAACGCCGATGTCGTCAACCAGCCAGGACAGCGTATCTACAGAATCCTCTGCATACGTTCTGATCAGATCAAGATCGCCGATCTCTCCGCCGCCGGTGTAGGTCTGCAGGGCATGCCAGTTCGGGCTGTCAAACAGCGTGTCTGTTCCGCTCTCTTTCCATGCCTCGAAGTCCGCCGCCACATCCGCGATCAGGGAAGCGTACGCCTCGTCATCCGTCTCAACAGAAATCGCGTCCTCGACCTCCTGCTCAAGAGCGTCTGTCGTCTTTGTCCCTGTGGACTCCAGAAGCGCCGGATCCGCCACGTTGTAAGTACCTTCGCCCGCGCGGGTATTTCCGCCGATCGCGCTCATCTTCTCAAGAACAACGACCTTTGCTCCGGCATCGCTTGCGGCTGCAGCCGCCGCCATTCCGGCTCCGCCTGCGCCGATCACAACGATATCCGTGTCAACGGTGATATCCTCGCCCTTTTCCACGGTAACCTCGCCCTTGTATTCCTCGATCTCCGCACCGCTCTGTGAAAGAGCGTCCTCAACCGCCGCAAGGAATCCATTGCTTGAAAGAGTTGCGGTCGCCACTGCGTCCAGAGCGATCGACTGATTCTCAATAATAGCATCCGTCAGCTGCTCCATTGCCTTGTCGCCGATGCCGGCTGTCTCGTTCGATTTTACAACCTCGATATTCGTGATCACACCGTTGGCGTCGAGAGTCACATCTACACCGATCGTACCTCCTTTTCCCTCTCCGGTTCCGTGATAGGTAGTACCTTCGGCCGCTTCTTCGCTCTCGCTCTCGGCTGCGGCGAAATTCACCGGGATCACGGACAGTGCCAGAATACCGGCCGCCAGCCATAACTTAAGTCTCTTCAGCTTCATACTTTTCCTCCTGTCGATTTTTTGCCGCCTGTCCTTTCCCGGAACGGCGAAGCGCTTTGAAATCCGCAAAACCGCCTCTTTCACAGCATTAGGCCACTTATCAATGATTTTTAGCGCAAAATGGCAAAATTTCTGCGCAGGAAAAACACCTATGCCAAT
>CANQEC010000150.1 GCA_947594335.1 uncultured Lachnospiraceae bacterium | reverse complement strand
CAGTCCCGGAAAATTGCTGCAGTCCCGTATCAGGAATCCCTGCTTTGCGCAATAATTTCCCAACGCGGCCGCCCCGGTGAACAGCAGAAAATTCGCCCCGGAATCAAACACCCGATAGCCGGCGTCTTCCATCCACCGTCTCATCTCCTGCCGGTTTTGGGCCGTAAGCCGCGCCGTCTCTGCCGCGAAATCAGTTTCCTCCGCCGCCGCCTGCGCCGCCGCCGCCGCGGGCAGTGAGACATTCCACGGCTGCATGACCGTCCGCATCCTGGTCAGAAGTTCTTCATCTGCACAGATCCCATAGCCAAAACGCAGTCCCGGCATCGCGTACATTTTTGTGAAGGATTTCAGCACGAACAGTTTTTCATACGTTCCAATCTGGCTCACTCCGCTACCGGTCCGCTCCCGGTCCTCTGCGCACAGGAAATCAAAAAAACTCTCGTCCAGCACCAGAAGAACCTGCTTCTTCCTGCATGTATCCAGGATTCTGCGCAACACATCCTTTTCAATCACCTGTCCCGTCGGATTGTTCGGATTTCCGAGTACCACAATGTCCGTCTTATCGCCGACCGCCTCCGCGAATGCCTCTTCCAGAACAAAACCCTTTTCCCGTTTCAGATAAAAATAACCGATCTCACACCCGAAGGAAGCCAGCGCCTGCTCATACTCAAAAAAAGAAGGAACCGCCAGAAGCGCCCTCCGCGGCTTCTCTGCCGCCGCCAGCGCAAACATCAGCTCCGCCGCTCCATTTCCGCAGATGACCTGAGAATCCTTTATTTTTTCTCTCTCTGCCAGCGCCCGGCGAAGCGCGCGGTACTGGGGATCGGGATAATGCACGGAATCCGCCACAGCGCGCACGGCGGCCTCCGCCACGGACGCGGGCATTCCTCTGTAATTGATATTCGCGGAAAAATCCCGAATCCCGTCATATGAGTATATATCTCCTCCATGTTTATGAAACATTTTCGTTCCCTCTCTGCTGTTTCTTTTTATTTTCGCGGGCAATAAGCCAGAGTGTCTGCATGACCATCCGGCGGACGCCGCGAGATATCTGAAGTGTTTCAGGGTTCTGATATTCAGCGGATCTGAAATAAAACAAAAGCGCATAGCAGTCCGTAATATCACCATCACATAACAGCCGCAAGCACAATGCCCTTGACTGCCGCGAGCACGGCAAGCGACAGCACAGATGCCGTCACCATCAGATGGTTGACCCTTGCGATATCCTCCACTTCAACCGGTCTGAGATCATCGCCGATATACGGTTTTTTGTGCAGTTTCCCAAAATAGTACGCGTCACCGGCCAGCTGAACGCAAAGGGCTCCGGCAGCAGCGGCTTCCGTCTGCGCAGAGTTCGGACTCGCGTGACAAAGCCGGTCCCGGCGAAAAATCTCCCATGCCTTTTTTCCGTCAAGCCCGGACAGCGGGGCTGCCGCGATCAGAAACAGCGCCGCAAGGCGGGACGGAATAAAATTGGCCGCGTCGTCAAGCCTGGCTGCGAACCTGCCAAAATACAGATACCTGTCATTTTTGTAGCCGATCATCGAATCCATCGTGTTGATGCTTTTGTACGCAAAGCCGAGGACACCTCCGCCGATCATCAGATACAGCATCGGCGCAAACACGCCGTCCGAAAAATTCTCGGCCACAGTCTCGACTGCCGCTTTCACGACGCCGGACTCGGACAGATTCTGCGTATCGCGGCCGACAATCCGCGAGACGGCCCTCCTGCCGGCTTCCAGTCCTTCCGTCTGCAGTGCTTTCGCAACGTTCATGCTTTCTTTTTTCAAGGTCTTTACCGCAAAGACAAAAAAGCACAAAACTGATTCCACTGCCACGCCGAACCAGAAATATATACGGTAGGCAGCGGCAAGCAGAAGCAGGGGGATTCCCGCCGAAATCAGAACTACCAGCACAGCCAGCAGCGCTCCTCCCCACAGCTCGCCCCGCTCCCGTTTCGGGAGCAGTTTTCTTATTGCTTTTTCCATCTTCGCGATCAGATTTCCGATCAGGCAGATCGGATGAAATCTTGTGACCGGATCTCCAAAGATCAGATCCGCGGCAAACCCGATCAGAACCGCAAGCAGTGAACCTGCATAATATTTTCCCATACCACAATTCCCCTGTTTTTCTTATGTCCCGGCTTCTGCCTTCACAGTTCTTTTTCAGAACCATTCGTTTCCAA
This sequence comes from uncultured Lachnospiraceae bacterium, assembly GCA_947594335.1. GTDB lineage: Bacteria > Bacillota > Clostridia > Lachnospirales > Lachnospiraceae > Choladousia. The sequence goes on along the minus strand of CANQEC010000150.1, from coordinate 4,057 downwards.
CGTTCCTGAAGCGTTTATCCGCCCGGAAACCAGCTTTTTCAGAGACAGATTTTTATCCGTAAATTCCTTTGGATACTCCCAGCGCTTTCTCCACCCTGATCCTCGTCTCCTTCACAAGCCTGTGGTTTTTTCCGGATGCGTTGATCCCGATCACCACATCGCCGTCCTTTACAACCGATGGAAACTGAAAATCACACATTGTTTTATCGCTGCAATTATTGGCGGGGATTCCCTTCTCTCTGCACATCACATAAATGTCACGATTAAGCGCCTCGTCATCCGCAGCCGCAAGCACAAAATCCTTCCCCGCAAGATCACCCGGCTCAAATTCCCGCTCCCACACGGTGATCGGATAGTCCTTCGCAAGTTCCCGGATTTCAGGATCAACCCCGGGGGCGACAACGGTCATATGCCCTGCGAAGCCACAGAGCGTCCGGATACGCCGCCGCGCGATCGTCCCTGCGCCAACGATCAGGATTTCTTTTTGCGACAGATCCACAAATAACGGAAAAAACATAACTCCTCCTGCCGGCAGCCGTTCCGATTTATTACGGAACGACAGCCGCTTATTTGATTCTTATCCCGATTCCGCACACCACGCGGACCACCTCATCCGCCTGCGCGGCCAGACAGGTACAGATCCGGCCTGTCAGCTCGCGCCAGAGCCGGTCTGTCTTTTCCACCGGCACAATCCCATAGCCAAGCTCATCCGAGACGATCACAAGCTCCGGATTTTCCTGCGCCAGCGTGCGCGCAAACTCGCCGGCCTGCCGCTCCAGATCCGCCAGGGCCGCGGACTGTTCCCCGGACAATATCATCCGCCGGATATATTCGTGAAAATGATGGATTCCTCTGCAGCTGCTCAGATCTTTCCGGCTGCAGCTTCTTCCGTCCGCCCATCCATCCGTTATATGATAAGTTTCCTTTGCGTAAGTCAGTTTCCCCTGACACGCGCCTCCGATAATCAGCTTCATGGTCTTCTCCTGCTTTTGGGGCAACAGCCCTGGATATGTCTGCGGATTTTTCGCGCGGGATCCTGGTCTGCGTCAGCAGATATCCTCGTCCCCAAATTCCTGCGCGTCTTCCGTGTATATGCGGATCCCCTGCTTTTTCAGCAGCGATGCCGTCACACCGTCGCCTGCCGTCTTCGTCCCGGAAAAGGTTCCGTCGTAAATAACCTCGCTGCCGCAGGAAGGGCTTCGCGCTTTCAGAACCGCGCATCTGCATTCGAACAGCTCTGCCAGACGCAGCGCCTCCCGCGCTCCCCTTGTGAAATTTTCCGTGACATCCGTTCCGTCCTTCGCAAAGACATTCCCATCCCGTATCTCCGACGGAATCCTCGGAGTCGGCAGGCCGCCGAGCTGTTCCGGACAGACCGGAATCAGACGGAACCGATCTTTCAGAGCAATTACCTGTTCGTTTCTGTTGTGTCCGCCGTCGTATTTGCAGCATACTCCCAGCAGGCAGGCACTGACCAGAACCGCAGGTCTGACCTTATCTTCCATACTCAAGTCAGCCTTCCTTTCCCATCATCCGACAGCCATGATTTAAAAACCACGGGCCGCTTCGTGCCTTGGCACTTCCGCGGTCTGCGCTTCACTTCGGCCGCATCACTGTTTTGCTCATACAGGTTAGCGTCTCTTATACATATAAACCGACTGGCAGGTAAACTTGCTCCCGGCTATGCATGGAGACTGGGCTTTTATCGTTATCCAGCGATCTGCAGGATCCGGTCCGCCAGCACCAGTGCAAACGGCGCCGCCAGTTCACATACCGACAGGAAGCACCCCGCGAGATCCCCGTTGATCCCTCCGAAATTTTTCATCGCCATCCGATAGTACCAGAGGAAAGAAGCCAGCACGCCCGCAAGCAGCGCGGCGCCGTAAAGCGGATGCAGCAAAAAACCGCAGGCCGCGCACAGGAGCACATAGCAGACCGTGACATTCTGTATAACCCGTGTCTGCGCGTTTCTTGAAAATCCGGCCACTGTCCCGTCCGCCGAGGCCTTCGGAAACGTCACGACAGAAAATCCGCTCAAAGAGCGCGAGATAACAAAAACAAGCGCATAAACAGCAGTCATGTTTCCTCTCACCATGGCAAGAACGCCATACAGGAGAAAGAAATACGCAGCGCAGACAATAACCGCGAATGCTCCCGCGTGAGAATCCTTCAGAATTTCCAGGCGCTTCTCGCGCGTCCGCCAGGAACTGAGCGCGTCCGCCGTATCAAGAAGGCCGTCCAGATGAATCCCCCCGCTGACCGCAAGCGGAATCATCATCAGAAGAACAGTCCTTAAAGGATCCTCTACATGCAGATACGATGCCAGCGCATCCCAGCCCAGTGACAGCGCGCCGATCACAAGTCCAATCCACGGAAAAAAACACATCACATATTTCATGTTTTCTTCTGACCAGTCGCACTGAGCCGCCGGCAGCCGCGAGTACATGGAAAAAGCAATATTCAGACTGTTCCACAGACGTTTCATAATCTACCTCCTGCGTCCGCTCTGCCGCGGTTTTATCCTGGTTTTTCCACGGTTTGGCTTCCGCGCTCTTTTGGAATACCGGAATTTCCTTTTGTCTTTCTCTTTTATCCCTGCCCGGATTTTACTTTACTTTCACCGGAATCCCGTAAACAACCTCGGTGACGGCATCCGCCCGCTGCGCAAGGCGGCGGTTTATCTCTCCGAGGCAGGCGATATAACGCATTGTCTCCTCATCGTACGCGAGTCCGTCGGAAAAAACTTCGTTTGTCACAACAAACAAATGCCTCACCTGCGCACGGAGACTGTCGATCCCCCGCAAAATAGCCTGCGCCGTCTGCTCGTGCGCCCCGTCCGCCTCATACATCTCATTTGCGGCCAGATTCGACATGCATTCAAGCAGAACGATCCCGTCCTTCGGAAAGACAAGCTTTTCAAGTCCCGTGTAACATTCCACCGTGCGAAAATGTTTCTGCGCGCGCAGCTTTCGGTGGCGCTCCACCCGCTGCATGCCTTCTTCCCCGTACGGAATCATTGTGGCGACATAAATTCTTGTGCCTTTGCCCGCGGACAGGACAAGCTCCTCCGCGTATTTCGATTTTCCGCTGCCGCTGCCTCCTGTAATTACATGAAACATAGGGTGCCTCCTGACTCAGAATCCTCCCGCAGGTTCCACGTGCTCTGATTTATTTCGGTCGTTCCAGACGAGTAACGCCGGTATACGGCATCTCCCTCGCCAAAGTACAGATCACTGCCCGCCAAAAAACCCGCGCATCACCTCAAGCACGCCTTCCAGTTCTTCTCTTGTATGGGCCGCCGACAGGAACATCGCCTCAAACTGCGCCGGCGCAAGATAAATTCCGTGCTCCAGCATATAATTGAAATATTTCGCATACATCGCGGTATCCGAAGTCTTTGCCGTCTCATAATTGCAGACCGGCGTCTCCGTGAAGAAGATGCAGCCGAGCGATCCGCAGGAGGTCCCCTGCGCCGTCATGCCGGATCCATTGACCAGTTTCTTCACCTCGCCGTAGAACCAGTTTCCCTTCTCGTTCAGCTCCGTATAGATTTCAGGATGCTCCTTCAGAATTGTGAGCTGCGCCATTCCCGCGGCCATCGCGACCGGGTTGCCGCTCAAAGTACCCGCCTGATAGACCGGGCCCACCGGAGCCACCTTCTGCATGATCTCACGCTTTCCTCCGTACGCGCCGACCGGCATTCCCGCGCCGATGATCTTTCCGTACGTCACAAGGTCAGCGTCCACGCCGAAATATCCCTGCGCGCCGGCAAAGCCCAGACGAAATCCTGTGATCACCTCGTCAAAAATCAGAACCGCGCCGTATTTTGTACACAGACTGCGCAGCGATTCCAGAAATCCAGGCGCCGGAGGCACCACGCCCATGTTTGCTCCGACCGGCTCCACGATCACTGCCGCAATCTCATCCGGAAAAGTCTCAAACAGCCGCTCTACGGAAGACGCATCATTGTAGACCGCCGAGAGTGTATCCGCTGTACATCCGCGCGGAACACCCGCGCTGTCCGGAATGCCCGCGGTCATAACGCCGGAGCCTGCCT
>CANQEC010000149.1 GCA_947594335.1 uncultured Lachnospiraceae bacterium | reverse complement strand
CGTGTGGAGAACGGATCGATTGAGACACAGGGCAGCATGCTGCTGATCTTTTCGCTGGTGCTCGGCGGACTGCTTGGGGAACTGATCGATATCGAGAAGCGGATGGATACGCTTGGAGAAAAATTAAAGTCGATGTTTCACGCGGAGCGGGATGCGCGCTTTGTGGAAGGATTTGTCAACACGTCGCTGATTATCTGCGTCGGTGCGATGGCGATCGTCGGCTCAATCCAGGACGGACTTACTGGCGACGCGACCATGCTGACCGCGAAAGCGGTGCTGGACTTTGCGATTGTGATTGTGCTGGCTTCCACTTACGGGGTCGGCGTCATGTGTTCAGCGCTGGCGATCCTCGTCTATGAGGGTTCGCTGACGCTGCTGGCGCACTTCGCGGGGAATTTTATCGGGGAAACATTGATTGCAAACCTTTCGTTCATCGGCTCATCGCTGATCTTCTGCGTGGGCGTCAACATCGCGTTTGGAAAGAAATTCCGCGTCGGAAATATGCTTCCGGCGCTGCTCGTGCCAGTCGCGTATGAAATTGTGCAGGTTCTCCGGTAGGACTGAAGAAAGGCAATTTGAAGAGCCGGGAGAAAGCAGCACCGTCAGTGTATGAGATTGTGCAGGTTCTCGGCAGACTGAAGAAAGACGATTTTGAGGGCTGGGGAAAGCGGCATCATCAGCGTATGAAATTGTGCAGGTTCTCCGGTAAGGCCGGAGCGGAGTAATTTCCGGCAGCAGGAAGAGAGGCGGATTTATGGGAGAGGGATTTGGTCAGAACAGCAGTCCTGACATGGGTCCGGTTTTCATGTATGAGAAAAAGGGAGACAGCGCGGTGATCCGGCGCTGTTTTTCCCATGAGGAATACGCAGTTATACCGGAACAGATCTGCGGGCTTTTGGTAACGGAAGTGGGGCCCTACTGTTTTTCCGCCCATATGGATGAGAAGGCGCTTCAAAAGGAATTTGAGGCGGGAAAACTTCTGATTTTTCAGGAAAGCGCCGGTTTTTACCCGGGGCAGAAGCAGGAGGAAGGAGAAATTGCCTGCGGGGCGGAACCGAATAGATTCCGCGAAGAGATGTTCAACTCGCCTGATCTGAGACAAAGAGAGGGAAGATCTTCCAGCAAAGCGGAACCGGACAAGTTCCGCGGCACGTTTTTGGGGCAGCTGACAGAAAAAGGGATACAGGCACCGGACAGGCTGATTCCGCCTCTTTGTGGAAATAAGTTAAAAGAACTGGTACTGCCGGGCAGTATCCGGCGCGTCGGGCGCTACTGCCTGTACAATTGCGATGCCCTGGAACTGCTGGAATTTGACAGCGCTCTTTCGGACTGGGGAAGCGGAGTTTTTACGGGCTGTCATCATATCAAAAAGATCCGCCTGCATCTGGGAGAGGACGGGAAGTCGTCCCTGAAGCAGATGCTTGATGAAGTGCCGGAGGCGGTGGAGGTGGAGTTTCTGTCGCGGGATGACAGGCCATATTTTACGGAGGCTGAAAAGGACGGGGAAGCGGGCTCTGTTCTTATGGCGCGCCTGATCTTCCCGGAATTTTATGAGGAAGGCGTTGAAAACACGCCGGCCCGGATTCTGGAGACGCATGTGCACGGGAGCGGGATTCTGTACCGGAATTGCTTCCAGAACAGGGTATTTGATTTTCAGCAGTATGACCGTCTCTTTCCGTACGCGGTGGCGCGGGAGGATTTTGAGATCACTGCGCGTCTGGCGGTGGGGCGGCTGTGGTTTCCGCACGGACTTTTGGAAACCGCGCGCCGGCAGTACGAGGAATATGTGATTTCGGAGTTTGCGCGGTTTGCGGAGCTGTTTGTCCACGCACGCGATATGAGAGGAATCCGGTTTCTTGCAAAGCTTGCGGGGGAGGCGCATCCGGACTTTTATGATGTGCTGACGGAGCTTGCGGGGAAGGAACGCTTTGTGGAAGCGGTCGGCTTTCTGATGGAAAGCCGGAGAAATGCGGGAAAAAGAGATAAAAGGAGAAGAACTCTGGAGGAACGCCGCAGATTTGAACTGTAACAAAATGACCGGATAAAAAACAGGGAGGGGATGCCGCATGGAAAATCCGATCAATGCTCAGCGGGAGCGGGAAGTGGTTTTTGCGGAGATTGGCATGGATATCCTGCGCAATGCGCGCAATGAGCTTTATCTGAATATGCGGTTCCTAGATGTGGCGCTTTCCTCTCTGGCGCTGGTGCCAGAGCAGCAGATCACGGTCACGGGGACGGACGGAAGCGCGCTGTATTTCAACCCTGGGCAGCTTGCTTCTCTGTTTCGCAAAAGCCGGGTGCTGGTGAACCGCGCGTATCTGCACAGCATCCTGCACTGTCTGTTCTGCCACCTCTGGAACCGAAAAGGGCGCGATGAGGAATACTGGAATCTGGCGTGCGATATTACGGCGGAATGGGTGATCGACGATCTTGAGATACGGGCCGTGCATGTGCCGAAATCCACGTTTCGAAGAAGCGTGTACCGGGAATTTTCGGGATGGGGAAGCGCCGCGTATTTTGAAAATGCCGGTACAAGGCAGCCAGTCCGGGAACCGTCTGCGGATGCCGGAGCAAAAAACCGGCGCCGGGAGTCCGGATATGGAGAAAAATTCACAGCAGATGCAGAACGTCCCGGAACAGAGGATGATCGGATCGAAAAGTCAGGCGGAAAAGAGCAGAACCGCGGGACGGCATATGAGAAAAAATTCACGGCGACTGCGGAGCGGATTTACCGGATTCTTGCCAGGAAGCATTTCCCGCAGCCTTATCTTGACCGGCTCGCGCGGGAGTTTTCGGTGGATGATCATCGTCTGTGGCAGCAGGAGGACGATCCGAACAGAGCGCAGCCGCAGCAGAAAAAATGGGAGGATATCCGCGACCGGATGCAGACGGAGATGGAGACCTTTTCAAAGGAGGCTTCCGGGGACGCGAAAAGTTTGACGGACCAGATACAGATCGAAAACCGGAAGCGGTATGATTATCGCGAGTTTCTCCGGAAATTTTCGGTGCTGAAAGAGGAGATGCAGGTCGATCCGGATTCGTTCGATTATATCTTTTACAATTACGGGATGGAGCTGTACGGCAATATGCCGCTGATCGAGCCGCTTGAGACGAAGGAAGTCAAAAAGATTGAGGATTTCGTCATTGTGGTCGATACCTCCATGTCCTGCAAAGGAGATCTGGTGAAACGTTTTCTTGAGGAGACCTGCGGCATTCTGCAGGAGTCGGAGAGCTTTTTCCGGAAGATCAACATTCATATCCTCCAATGTGACGACAAGGTGCAGGAGGATGCAGTCATCACAGACAGACGTGAGCTTGAAACTTATATAAGAAATTTCACCGTGAAAGGACTGGGCGGAACGGATTTCCGGCCGGCGTTCGTATATGTGGAGGAGCTGCTGCGCCGCCAGGCCTTTAACTGGCTGCGCGGACTGATCTACTTTACGGATGGATACGGGACTTTTCCGCTGCGCAAGCCGCGGTATGAAACGGCGTTTGTTTTTTTGAAAGAGGACTATCGGGATGTCGATGTTCCTCCCTGGGCGATCAAACTGATTCTCGATCCGGAGGATTACGATGCCTGATATCAAGTAGGTAGGAAAGTCCACGGATTGCTCCGCTGCTTCGCAGCTCACGCACTCCTGCATGTATTCGCAAATCACGCTGCTCACGTTCGTTCGCATCGCTGTTTTGCTCATACCTGCTTGTGTCTCTTATGCAGAGCCAGACGGGCAAATAAATTTGCCGTCTGCCTTTGCATAGAGACGGACTTTCACAGTAAGGAGGAAAGCCATGAAAGAATTTTTTATTGAGAACGACGGAGTCAGACTTCACGCGAAACTGGACATGCCGGAAACCATGCAAGGGAAGTCCGGGAAATGTCCGCTGGTGATTGTGATCCATGGGTTTACCGGGCACATGGAGGAGAGGCATATTACCGCGGCCGCAAAGACCGCAAATTCCGTGGGTTTTGCCGCTCTCAGGGTGGAGATGTACGGCCATGGGAAAAGCAGCGGCAGATTTGAAGATCACACGCTTTATAAATGGGTGACGAATGCGCTGGCGGTGGTTGATTATGCGAAGACGCTGGATTTTGTCAGCGATCTGTATCTCTGCGGGCACTCTCAGGGAGGTCTGCTCACCATGCTTGTGGGCGGTATGAAAGCGGACGATCTGAAGGCGATTATTCCTCTTTCGCCTGCGTGGATGATTCCGGACGGGGCGAGGCAGGGGAGCCTGCTGGGAAGATCTTTTGATCCTGTGCATATTCCGGATCTTCTGGAGGCGGACGATCTGCGCTTAAACGGCAATTATGTCCGCCTGGCTCAGACAATCCATGTGGAAGATGAGATTGAACGTTTCCGCGGTCCGGTACTTATTGTGCAGGGCGATAGGGATGAGGCGGTTCCGCTGGAGTACGCACAGAGGGCGGAAAAGCTTTACGCCAACGCCAGGCTGGTGATCGTGCCCGGAGATACGCACTGCTTCGATTATCACCTTGAAGTGATGACAGATGCGGTAAAGAAATTTTTGACGGAGATGCAGCTGTAGAAAGAGGACGGTGGTTATGCCCTGCAGACGGGGCGCGCCGCGGATGAAAGGACAGGTAGGCCATGAAGATAATTCAGCCGGGTGTGGAGATTATCACCCCGATCAACGGCAGGGAGATCCTTGCGCATATTGAAAAAGTGGGGAGAGTCTGCTACAAGTCAGAGAACAATATCACGGAGGATTCCGCGGAGAAATTTGTCGCGGGCATTATCAGGCGCGGTCATGAGGCGGTGATTGAGCATTATAATATCACGGTGAAATTCACGACAGACCGCGGGATCTCCCATGAGATCGTGCGCCACCGCATCGCGAGCTACGCGCAGGAGAGCACGCGGTACTGCAATTATTCCAAAGATAAATTCAGCAATGAGATCACGGTGATCCGCCCCGTGGATATCCAGGAAGGCACGCCGGAGTATCGGGACTGGCTCGAGGCGATGGAGGCTGCGGAAAAGTATTATTTCGCGCTGCTTGCCGACGGCTGTAAGCCGCAGACTGCCCGGTCCGTACTTCCGACCTGCACAAAGACGGAGATCATGGTGACGATGAACCTGCGCGAGTGGAGGCATTTTCTGAAGCTGCGCTCCGACGCGGCGGCGCATCCGGATATCCGGGTACTGGCCCGAGAGCTTCTTGCGCAGCTTAAGGAGAGGATTCCGGTGATCTTTGATGATATAGGATGAAAGCCAGTCTCCATGCATAACCGGCGGCAGGCTTACTTGCCTGGCCGGTTTATGCACAGGAGACGCTCTGAGGGCTTTCATCTCTGAGTCTGCCCTGTCCGCAGGGCGCGAATTTTTGAAAAGAGTGACAGAACATGAACATTAAACGGGCGAAGGAAGAAATCAAAAATACGATCGAATCATATCTTTTGAAGGATGAGGACGGGGAGTATGTGATCCCCACGGTCCGCCAGCGTCCGGTGCTTCTTTTAGGGGCGCCGGGGATCGGAAAGACACAGATCATGGAGCAGATCGCGCGTGAATGCGGGATCGGCCTTGTGGCGTACACGATCACCCATCACACACGGCAGAGCGCGATCGGGCTTCCGTTTATCTCGAAAAAGCTGTTCGGCGGGAAAGAGTACAGCGTGACCGGCTACACAATGAGCGAAATCGTTGCGGCCGTCTATGAGAAGATGGAGAAGACGGGACTTTCCGAGGGAATTTTATTTTTGGATGAGATCAACTGCGTTTCGGAAACGCTGGCTCCGGCGATGCTTCAGTTTCTGCAGTATAAGACGTTCGGCAGCCATGCGATCCCCGAAGGGTGGATTATTGTGGCTGCGGGGAATCCCCCGGAGTACAACAAGTCGGTCCGCGAATTTGACGTAGTCACCATGGACCGCGTGAAGAAGATTGAGGTGGAGCCGAATTTTGAGGTCTGGAAGGAATATGCCGCAAAGGAGCAGATCCATCCGGCGGTTACCTCGTATCTCACCGCGCGGACCGGATATTTCTACCGCATGGAGACGACGGTCGACGGCAGGCAGTTTGCGACGCCGCGCGGTTGGGAGGATCTTTCCAGGCTTCTCGAAGTATATGAAAAGCTTGGGAAAAAGGCTGACCGCGAAGTGATCGTTCAGTATATCCAGCACGAGAAGATCGCGAAGGATTTTGCGAACTATCTCGAACTGTACAGCAAATATCAGATGGATTACCAGCTCGACGCGGTGCTTGCGGGCACGATTGACGATATTCTCCTGAAAAA
>CANQEC010000148.1 GCA_947594335.1 uncultured Lachnospiraceae bacterium | reverse complement strand
GCGTTTCGGTCCGCTGTAAGGAGAATAAACAGCAAAGGAGAAAAAAGGGATGGATTTTACTACTGTGAGAGAATTATACCGTGACCGGGCGGCTTATGCCGGCAAAGAGGTGACGGTCGGAGGCTGGGTGCGCAGCATCCGTGACTCAAAAACATTCGGATTTATCGTGCTGCATGACGGTACTTTTTTTGAGACGCTTCAGATCGTGTACTCAGATAAGCTGGAGAATTTTTCCGAAATATCAAAGCTGAATGTCGGAGCGGCCATCATCGTGAAGGGTACTCTTGTGGAGACGCCGAAGGCAAAACAGCCGTTTGAGATCCAGGCGGAGTCGGTTGAGGTGGAGGGATCCTCCACGCCGGATTTCCCGATGCAGAAGAAGCGCCACACGATGGAATTTCTGCGCACGGTTCCGCATCTGCGCCCGAGGACGAACACGTTTCAGGCGGTGTTCCGCGTGCGCTCCCTGATCGCCTACGCGATCCACAAATTCTTCCAGGAGAGAGATTTCGTCTACGTCCACACGCCGATCATCACCGGCAGCGACTGCGAGGGCGCGGGCGAGATGTTCCAGGTGACGACGATGGATCTGGCGAACATTCCGAAGGACGACAAAGGGAATGTTGACTACACACAGGATTTCTTTGGGAAGACGACAAATCTGACGGTCAGCGGACAGCTTGACGTGGAGTCGTTTGTGCAGGCGTTCCGCAATGTCTACACGTTCGGACCGACGTTCCGCGCGGAAAATTCCAATACGGCGCGCCACGCGGCAGAATTCTGGATGATCGAGCCGGAGATCGCGTTCGCGGACTTAAATGACGATATGAAGCTTGCGGAGGAGATGATCAAATATATCATTTCCTATGTGCTGGAGCATGCGCCGGAGGAGATGAAATTCTTTAACTCTTTTGTGGACAAAGGACTGCTTGACCGCTTGAACCATGTCCTGACTTCGGATTTCGGACATGTGACCTATACGGAAGCGGTTGAGATCCTTGAGAAGAATAATGACAAATTCGAGTATAAGGTATCCTGGGGCTGTGATCTGCAGACGGAGCACGAGCGCTATCTGACCGAGCAGATCTTTAAACGTCCGGTATTTGTGACCGATTATCCGAAGGAGATCAAGGCCTTCTATATGAAGCAGAATGAAGACGGAAAGACCGTGGCCGCGATGGACTGCCTTGTTCCGGGGATCGGGGAGATCATCGGAGGCAGCCAGAGAGAGGACGATTTCGACAAGCTGGCGGCGCGCATCGCGGAGCTCGGGATGAAGCCGGAGGACTACCGGTATTACATGGATCTGCGCAGATACGGAACGACGCGCCACGCAGGGTTCGGCCTGGGCTTTGAGCGCTGCGTAATGTACCTCACGGGAATGTCGAATATCCGCGACGTGATTCCCTATCCGAGAACGGTAGGAAACTGTGAGTAAATAATTATGCCGGTGTCTCATTGCCGCAAAAATAAATTTTGCCTCCGGCAAACGCGCGGAAAATGTGGCTGGAAGAGGATGTTTTGCGGCTGCATTTTCGCACGCTCGGCGCCGGAGCGCCGAACTTTTACAGTGATCGAGGTGACAGATGGACAGCAGAATACTTGTTTTGGATGATGAAAAGGAAATTGCGGAAATCATAGCGCTGTACCTCAGGAATGAAGGGTATGAGGTGGAGGTTGTGGGAACGGGACGGCAGGCTCTGGCCGCGATCGAGAAAGAGCAGCCGGCTCTGGCTTTGCTGGATGTAATGCTTCCGGATATCGACGGCTTCAAAGTGCTTCAGAAAATTCGGGAAAAATACCGCTTCCCGGTGATCATGCTGACGGCGAAGACGGCGGATACGGATAAGATCGGGGGACTGACTCTGGGAGCCGACGATTACATTCCCAAGCCGTTCAATCCGCTCGAGATGGTTGCGCGTGTCAAAGCGCAGCTGCGCAGGAGTACAAAATACAACGAGCAGGCGAAACCGCAGGACAATATTCTGGATTTTGCGGGTCTGGTGATGAACAGAGACACGCACGGCTGCATTTATAATGAAAAAGAGCTGTCCCTGACGCCGATTGAATTTGATATTCTCTGGCTGCTCTGCGAGAACAGAGGAAAGGTGATCAGTTCAGAGCAGCTTTTTGAGCAGATATGGAAGGAAAAATATTTTAAGAACAGCAATAATACGGTCATGGTGCATATCCGTCACCTGAGAGAAAAGATGGGAGATGCGCACAGAAAGAGCGACTTTATCAAAACCGTGTGGGGCGTCGGGTACAAGGTGGAAAGATAAAGGAAGTGAGGGAGCTTGAAAAACAGTTACAGAAAGCTGAAGCGGGCGATCCTGCTCCGCACGATGCTGGTCACGGCGCTGACCGCGCTCATCGGCTACGGGATCATGATCCTGGTGGACGATATCTTTGAGGATGTCTTCGCGCGGCTGATAATCCGTTTTTTCTCGCTGCTCGGCGCGGATCATGATCTGGCGAAGCATCTGTACGGGCGTATTTTTGTATCGAATAAGACGCTGTTTCTGATCGTCGGGTTCTGGATCCTGTTTCTGGTGTTTTTCTATTTCTCGATCGGAAGGATGACGGGATATCTGAATGATATCAGCGATGAGATCGACAATATCCTGAATGCCTCCGACGAGCCGGTTACGCTGGATTCGGAGCTGGAGCCGATGGCGAGAAAGCTGGCGGAGCTGAAGCTGAAGCTGGCGCGCAGGGAGATGGAGGCGGCGGAGAGCGAGCAGAGGAAGAATGAGCTGGTCGTTTATCTGGCGCATGACCTGAAAACGCCGCTGACCTCGGTGATCGCCTATCTGACAATGCTTGACGAGCATCCGGATATGGCGGTGGAGGAGCGGGCAAAATATACGCATATCACACTGGAAAAGGCAGTCCGGCTCGGAGAGCTGATCAATGAATTTTTCGAGATCACGCGGTTTAACCTGCAGGATATCGTTCTGGAGAAAAGGCCGCTGAATCTCTCGATCCTCCTTGAGCAGCTTGCGGACGAGAGCTACGGGATGCTTGGCGAGAAGAAAATGACATGCGCGGTGGATGTGGAGGAGGATCTGATCGTGTACGGCGATCCGGATAAGCTTGCGAGAGTGTTTGACAATCTGCTCCGCAATGCCGCGGCGTACAGCTATGAGGGTACGGAGATCCTGATACAGGCGCGGTGCGGCGGAAATGACGTCACGATCGTATTTACCAATACAGGGCCGCAGATACCGCAGAAGAAACTGGAAATGATATTTGAAAAGTTTTACCGCGTGGACGACGCACGGTCAAGCCGTACGGGAGGAGCCGGTCTGGGACTTGCCATAGCAAGGCAGATCGTGGAGCTTCATGAGGGAACAATCACCGCGGCGAGCGACAGCAGACATACGCGGTTCATTGTCACTCTGCCGGCAGGAGAGCAGCAGACGCTGCCGCCCCGGCAGGACAAAATGCAGATAAAAAGCCGATAGCAAAGGGGGAAGCAAAAATGTCGGAAGATGGCAGAAAAAAACTGCAGGAGATCATATCGGAGAGCAATAATATTGTATTTTTCGGAGGGGCGGGCGTATCAACCGAGAGCGGGATTCCTGATTTCCGCAGTGTCGATGGCCTGTATCATCAGAAGTATGACTACCCGCCGGAGACGATCCTGAGTCACTCATTTTTTGTTCGGAATACGGCGGAATTTTACCGCTTTTATCAGGACAAGATGCTGTGCCTTGACGCGAAGCCGAACGCGGCGCATCTGAAGCTGGCCGAGATGGAGGAGAAAGGAAAGCTGAAGGCTGTGATCACGCAGAATATCGACGGGCTTCACCAGATGGCCGGCAGCAGGCGTGTCCTGGAGCTGCACGGAAGCGTTCACCGCAATTACTGCCAGAAATGCCGCAGAGAATATGACGCGAGATATATGCTTGAGGCGAAGGGCATCCCGCGCTGTGAGTGCGGCGGAGTGATCAAGCCGGATGTCGTACTGTATGAGGAGGGCCTTGACACAAAGACGATGCAGGATTCGGTCTTCTATATCTCGCAGGCAGAGACGCTGATCATCGGCGGAACATCCCTCGCGGTATATCCGGCGGCGGGACTGATTGATTATTTCCAGGGGAAATATCTCGTTGTGATCAACAAATCGCCGACGCCGAGGGACCGTTACGCGGATCTTCTGGTGCAGGGAAGCATCGGCGAGATACTTGGCGGGATCACAGTGTAGCAGCGGACCGCGGCGAAAATGATGCGAAGGACAGGTAAAGGAGTGACGGGAATGAACAGCAGGAAAGTGAGGAGAAACAGAATCGGAGATATTGTGCGCATTCTGCTGATGCTGATCGCGCTGGGGGTCTTCTGCTATTCGGGATACAAGCTGTATACCTTTTATAAGGAATACAAGCGGGGCTCGGACGAATATGACAATCTGGAAAACAGCTATGCCGAGCAGGAGGAGGCGGAGGATCTCGACGCCCTTGAAAATGATGAGGCGGCTTCCCAGGCGGTCGAGGGCCGGGAACTGGTAAACGTCGTGGAAAAAGGGCAGGAGATCACGCTTCCTGTCATGAACAATCCGATTAAATTTGAGGATCTTGAAAAGGTAAATCCTGACATCAAGGGCTGGCTGCGTCTCAGTGCGGTAGACATCTCTTATCCGCTTGTACAGGGCGAGGATAATGATTATTATCTTCATAAGACCTTTGAGAAGGAAGATAATATTGCGGGCTGTCTGTTTATAAATTATGAGAATGAACCGGATTTCACCGACACGAATACGGTCGTGTACGGGCACAATATGAAAAATGGATCGATGTTCGGCAAGCTGAAACAGTTCCGCGGGGAAGGCGTTTTTGAAAAGAGCAAATATTTCTGGATCTTCACGCCGGATCTGATCTATCAGTACCGCATCTTTTCAGGAATGGAGGTCGCCAAAACAGGACTTACATATCAGACGAATTTCCGTGGTGATGAATACAAAGAATTTCTGAAGACGGCGTTTGAGAGATCCGAGCTGGATAATTCCGACGTGTCGGTGACGGAGGAGGACCGGGTGGTCACGCTGTCCACCTGTACCGGCGACGAGGCGACGCGTTTTGTCATAATCGGAAAGCTCTCTCAGGTCTATGTGTCGAAAGGCCACGAAGAACAGGCCATGAAGATTTACGACGATCTGGAAAAGAAACGGGCGCAGGAGCTGCAGGAGCAGATGGCTCCGGAGACGGAGCCGGTGACGGAGCCTCCGGCCGTAGACTACGGCGAGGAGCTTGTGATCGGTTGATTCTGGATTACAGGAGGCGGCGGGCGGAACACATGCAGGATGTTCACCCGCCATTTTCCTGCACAGACCCGGGTATGGAAACCAGCTGCTGACGCAGCACACAAGACGGCAGAACGAGCAGGAGGAAAAGCCGCCTCCTGCTCGATTCAGACCCGGATATGGAAACTGGCTGCTGGCGCAGCACCTGGGCCGTGCAGACGAGCAGGAGGAAAAGCCGCCTCCTGCTCCGATTCAGGCTGACGCGATATGTCTGCTTAAAAGCTCCTGAAGCGCCGCCGCGCTGCTGCTGCTGCAGCGAAGCACCGGAATATTGTTTCTCCGGGCCTCCTGGAGCGTACTGCGCACCATCTTGTGAGATACTGTGCTGGTAAACAGAATAAACATATCCGGGCATCCGAGTTTTTTCCGGATCGCTCCGTTTTCCTTTGCGAAGATCTTTGCTCTGCATCCGTGCTTTTTGCAGATCCCCTCATACTGACAGACCATTCCCTCATTGCCGCCGATAATTACGATGCTCATAGGTACCTCCGTGAATTTCGTAGTTAGATTAATCTAACTTACAGGTAAAAATTTATGCCCGTGCCGGGGCAGTGTACAAATTAAAAGGGTTAATCCTTAGTTAGCTATATCTAACTATAAAATACCATCATATCGGCCTGATGTCAAGGATTAAATGTAAAAAAATAAAACGATACCAGATTTTGGATATAAAAATAGAAAAAGAATAAAAGAAAAAAAAGAAAAAAGAGAAAAAAGAGAAAAAAGAAAGGCGGAGCATTGTCAGCTCCGCCCGTCGGCGTATCGAAACAATTTGTTAAAGCTTAATTACGTTCGCAGCCTGCATTCCGCGAGCGCCTTCGGTCAAATCGTAAGAAACAGCCTGCCCTTCTTCCAGGGTCTTGAATCCTTCGCCCTGGATGGCTGAGAAATGAACAAATACATCAGATCCATTCTCACCAGTGATAAAGCCATACCCCTTCTCTGCATTGAACCACTTAACCGTGCCCTTATTCACAGCGAACACCTCCTGTTAAAA
>CANQEC010000147.1 GCA_947594335.1 uncultured Lachnospiraceae bacterium | reverse complement strand
CCCGCCCGGATTTCCGCGTCCTGCACACGCTCCTCTGCATGTCCCGCCCGGATTTCCGCGTCCTGAATACGCTCCCCTGCATGTCCCGCCCGGTCAGGATTTCCATGCCGTATCTGCGCCCCGGCTTCGCCAGAGCAGTCCCCGCACACTTTGCCGAAAGCTTCCGTCCCGCAGGCTGCCGTTTCCTGCGGTTCCAGAAAAGCTTCGCCCGGAATCGTCCGGGACTCCAGCACCCGGCGCCCCTCATCTTCAAACACGACGGCGCTGATCGTCGTCGTGCCGATATCGACCCCTATCCTCTTCATAACCATGCTCCTTCCCGTTCCTGCTTACATTTTCAGATCTGCCATAACTGTTTTTGGCTCAGCCGTTTCGCTTTCCTCTATAAATGTAAGGTTTATATCTGACTCAGACTGTCGGATGCCAGTTCTGTCATCCACTCACTTCGTTCGCGGGACAGTACTAGGCTCCCGAAAAGCAGAGGATTTCCGCCTTCTTGCGTCTGCGGCTTCTTCCTTCTCTGCTCTTTTTGCGATATCCGCCATTATGTGATACATGTGAAAGCTCTTCTGTGTGGATCTGCACTCATGCACGGTCAGCAAAATCCATGGCGTCTCCGGCATAATTCCGAGCCGGAAGACCTCCAGCTCTTTTTTAGACGCACACTGCACGATATGCCAGTCATTGCCTTTTGTCCTGTTCATGATTTCCTTGACTTTCCGCACATATTTTTCCCATAAGTTCCCCGGTTCCCTGCTGTCTGCCAGAATAACCTGAAAAGCGGTCTGTATGTTGGCATAATTGTACCCGGCCACCTTGCGGATATGTTCTTCCACACTTCCTTCTCTCATGCTCCTAAGCTTCAGCGTTTCAATAATACTGATCTGCTGGTTGCCATGGTATAAGGCCAGATCGACACTCCCCGCGCCGTCTCTTCCGTTTTTCAGCATTCCTTTTGCCGTGCCCTCCTGGGTCTGGTCCCGCAGATAATATCCCCATGTCTCATTAAGTCTCTGGTTGAGCAGGATCTGAATAAATTTATTATAGCTGTTTTCGCATGCTGTCTCCCCGTTAAACATCAGATATCCGCTGTACTGCTCCATCTGTGTGACCGCGTTTGTCACCATCTCCACCAGATTGACTTCCTCCAAATGTGTCATCTCCTTCTGAAGCCGGACCTGGGCGCTGTCCCGTTCCGGCAGCTTGCACAGGCGGTTGTACGCATTCTGAAGCCGGGAAATCTCGCCCTCTGTATCCGAAACCGCGGATCCCGGCATCAGACCATTTCCATCCCCCGCAGTACGCCCCGCATCTTTCCTGCCGTCAAGCTGACGTTCAAGTTCTCTCAGCTGCTCTGTCCTGCCATACCTGGAGATCAGTTTTTTCAGATGTTCTCTGGCTTTTTCTTTTTCACCTCCCCGGACATACATTTCCACATAATATACCCCGCAGCTGATCCTGCATTTCAGTTCTTCGGGCAGCCGCGCGTCTGCTCTCCAGAAATTGCCCGAATCATTCAGGACGTCATAGAGAAACAGCTCATTGGAACCGATCAGTTCTTTATCCTGAAGCGTCAGCTCCAGGTTTTTCCAGATAAACTCCACGGTCTTCTGCGCCTTTGGCAGATATTCCTGCCGTTTCGCCTCATCCGCCTGGGGATGCGTGCAGATTCTTACGCAGGCTGCAAAATAATTTGCGTATACCGGCAGATTCGCATCCTCCTGCCGCAGGCATTGTTCATATAAACGCTCCGCTTTTCTGAGGCTTTCCACATCTTCCCGGTTCAGGTACAGCAGCGCTTTGTAAAAGACCGGCACGGATTCCGTACTCAGAATCTGCTCTTCTTTTCCCGCAAGCATCTGCAGCTGTATCTTTTTTTCATCGATCCAGGGTACATAGGTTTCCCTGAACTTCTTTCCCTTTTTCTCAACCGCCTTTTCAAAATCTTCGAGCTGTATCTCGATCCTGGAAACCATCGTTTTCTCCGTATTCTGAAAACAAATCTTTATCATGCGGTCGATCAGTTCCTGCCATGTAGGAAAAGAGCAGATATTTTCAGCAGGATCCTCCTCCAGCCTCTCCAGAGCCACAGACAATAACCTTTTCCTGAATTCCTGCTTATCAATATAATTGAGATAAAACAGAAGCTTTTCCATCGGCCACCTGGCAAGGCAGGAACACATTTCTATCTTTGCGCACTCACTCAGCAGAGAAATCGTCTCCATGCAGCGCTGCGCAACCGCATCCGCTTCCAGGATGCGCATGGATTCCACGGAAAACGGGTCACATTCCCGAATCTGAAATCCCCAAAAGCAGTCCAGAAATGCCCGTTCCGCCCGCTTTTTCTGAGATTCATCCAGACAGCCGCCCAGCTCCAGAAACAAAATGGTGAACATATTCAGCTGAACCATTCCCATTTTTCCCATATGGATAACCGGAGACTTTCCTTTATTCTTTTCTGTATAAGTTCTGTATGTATCCGGTGTGAGCAGACCGAGAAACGCCGCAAACGGATCGTCCGCCAGAGTTTCCTGCGTCTGTTCCCCCTCCGGTCTGGTCTGATCTTTGGCGGATACGATGTTTCTCATCATCTCAATCCATATGGGGGACTGCCAGAAAGTCCAGGAAACCTGTGAAAGGAGAAAATCCTCCTCCTGTGCCCGCTTCACCAGCTGGCGGTAAACTTCAAATACGTTTCCGGCTCTCTTTCCGCCATCCATGCCTGCCAGCCAAACATACTCCACAAAAGCGCGCATGGAAAAAAGTCCCGTTTTTTCCCGAAACTGCTCTTCAAAATAACACAGGACGTTTTCATGCAGATTTTTCTGCGGAACAATCTCTTTTTCATACCACCGCAGGGCAATTTCATGTACAGTCCGGATATGCTTCTGCTTTTCTGTGCCTGTTCCGAATCCAACAGCGCCTTCTTTTGCAAAATACCAGAAAATTTCCTTTAATTCCTGCTGCCATTTGCAAACCTGACTGTGCTGTTTCAGATTTCTTCCCAGTACCGCGAGAAGCTGGCCGCTGTACACCTCCGCGAGGCGCGCTCCCAGATCCGGAAGCGTCCTCTTTTTCTCAAACAGCAGCTGGCATACGGCATGAAACGCCACCGTATACAATCCCGGTTCTTCCAGACAGTCCGCCAGAAGTTCCGGCTGTATTCTCTGCCCGGCGAGCTCCTGACAGAGACAGGGAATCGATAAGCAGGCCAGAAATCTGCACTGAAGTTCCCGGCTGACCTCGCTGTACAGGCGAACGCACAGATGAAAAGGCCGAAGCATCCGGTACCGGGGATTGATGATGCCCATCCAGTCAATCCATCTCTCCATATATAAAATGCATCCCATGACAGTGTCCGGAAAATCCGGCAGGATCTCTTCGATATCTTTCCCCCTCAGGCTCTCTCTTTCTATATATAATCTGCGTGCCAGCTCCTTTTTCGTCTGCTGCCAGCTGTTCTTTTCCTTCTCCTGTTCCAGAATCTCCAGGCAGGCCTCAAACAATTCTCCTGAAAAATCTGTATAAGCCTCCGGATTCCAGCAGTTATTAAGCAAAGACCAGCAGAAAAACCATCTCGCCCGCTCCCCGCTTCTCTTTTCCTTATTTTGTTTCTCCGCATTTTCGGAAAGCGATTTTTCTTCGGAAATGATCTCATCCCACCATTTCCCCAGCACGAGACTTCCCCAGTCTCCCCAGCATTTTCCATATGGATCCAGGCAGGCCTGCCCATCCCGGATTTTTACAACGCCTTCCGGCAGATCCTGAAACGGTTCCACCCTGATTCTCCAGGAATCCCTGTATGGAATTTTAGCCAGTATCCTCAGAAAACTGACGATCTGATTTTCTCTTACGGAAGGCATCTCCCCGATTTCCTCATAAGAACTTTTTATAGAAATATTCAGACTCCACTCATCGCCGCAGCGGATCAGCCATCCCTCATCAAACAGCTGAGGCAAGTCAAATTCCGGCTGTATATTTTTCTTAAATCCGGCAAAACAGTCCTCAAGATGTCTCATACTGTAAAGATTATCCGGCAGTTCGGCTTTCTTAAGCATTTCCAGCATCTTTACAGGCAAAAAATTTCCAAAAAGCGTTTGCTCCGTCCTGAAAATCCGTCCCTGCGCCGGCTGTACATTTTTTGATATCAGCATCTGAATCAGTTCCGTAAGCCTGTCCATTTACATCTCCGCTTTCAGTTCAACACATCCCATCTCCGTATACACCATTCCCCGCTTTCCCCGCTCCGATTTCATCAGAGATATCCGCTCCACTTCCATCTCCCCGGCCGGGACATCTGGAACCGGGATCCTTTGGCCGTTTCGATACGCCGCTTTCCGTATCAGCGTAATATGCGGAGAAAATTTCTTTTTATCAAACGGAATTCCCCTCTCGGAAAGTACCTTGCGGAGCCTTCCCGCAAGCGATGCCAGCTCCTCATTCTTTCTGATTCCTGCCCAGAACAGATCTCCATAATTTCCGACCCCTTCCAACCGGATCGAAAAAGGACGAAACGCCGCCTGTTCCATCGCCTCAAGCACCTCATCCGGATCCCCGTAATCCCCGATGAAAGCCAGCGTCAGATGCAGATTTTCCTCCCGGGTATAATTGCCGGTCACCCCCTGAGTTTTCATAACCGCCTGAAATTTCGTCAGAGCATCCAGCACCGTCTGATCAAATTGTATGGCAATAAAAAGTCTCATTTCAATCCTCCCTGCCTTCTCTGCTCCATGCTCTTAAAAGTCCTGTTCAATTCCTCTCATTTTTCCGAACTAACAAAGTTTCCCAAATTGTTATGATCTTATCCTTGCAAAGTTCCGATTTCTCTTTGAGTATATCAAAAATATCCCTGGCTTTCAACCAAACAAACGCAATCCCCAACAATGCTATACTTCCCACTCACCCGGCAAATACAGCAGATCCCCGCGCCCGTCCGCCTTGATTTTCTCTTAAAAGGAATTTCACTGCCTGCATATAAGGATGGCAATGCTGAGAGAGCGATCCATCAGCCGCTGGACATTACGAAGGAAGTTGATACAATGGCTACATACAGCGATCTGTTCACTTTTGTAATTATGCTTTATGCGGTCGTTACTTTTGTTGTTACTGTCATAACACGCAAAAAGCAGCGCCCCTGGTAAGATAAGGCGCCACTTTTGATCATTTATCTGCCGGCAGCTGGGCTTCATCCAGCTTTCGGTTCTCTTGTTAAGTGTATTATACGATCCGCGGCAGTGATTTGTCAATCAAAAACAGGAGGGATCAACGTGCCAGCATACAAGTACATTTTGAAAGATGGAAGGCGTTACTCGCAGACATATCTCAAGATTGTAAATAATCAGCTGTCGGCGGTCATGAATTACGCTGTCCGACATTACCATCTTGCTGCTAATCCATGCAGGATGACCGACAGCATTGGACGGAGCCGCGCAGGAGAAATGAAAATCTGGACACGAGAAGAATACGAAATTTTTTCCAAGCAGATTTTGAATCCGTCCATGCGTCTGGCCTTTGATATCCTGTTCTACACCGGGATCCGTTCTGGAGAACTGCTTGCGCTTACTCCTGCAGATATTCTTCCGGATCGGCGCCTCTCCATCACCAAAAACTATGCCAAAGTAAAGGGAGAAGAACTTTTCCTTGTGCCAAAAACGCCCAGAAGCAAGCGGACCGTTGCCATTCCAGACTTCTTATATGAAGACATTCTCGAATATGTGTCAAAGCTTTATGGAATCGAGTCAGGGGATCGCATATCCTATTTTACGAAATCAGCCTTGGAAAAGGAGATTAAGCGCACAGCCTCAAAAGCAGGTCTGGAGCCGATCAGGATGCATGATCTAAGGCATTCACATGCCAGTCTGATTATCGAAATGGGCTTTGACATACTGGAGATATCGGAACGCCTGGGGCATGAATCAGCAAAAACGACGTTGGACACTTACTCTCACCTTTACCCGGACAAAGATACGAAGCTGGCCGGAGAACTGAACCGCCTCCGGCGGCCGGAAGCAGCATCCGAAAAAGATACTTGAAGTCCCCAACAAACTGTGATATAGTAAGGATAGAAAAAGGGCGTCACCGATAGATGGCTGGCCCGGAATAGTTAGCTATAGAAATAGCCGCCTAGTTTTCCAGACCGGGGCGGCTATTTCTGTGTCTTGTCATTATCTTTGCGTCCGATGGCGTATCCGACGCTAAAGCAGGCCAGTCCGAAACTGAGCACTGCCAAAAGGCCTTCAATCGTCAACATAAGCTTCAGCCCTCCTTTCACCAGATTCCCTTGCGGGTTTCTATGTAAGCGGAGGG
>CANQEC010000146.1 GCA_947594335.1 uncultured Lachnospiraceae bacterium | reverse complement strand
AGCAGTCCTACAACGGCTGCGGGAAAAAGACTACCTGCGGC
The DNA here is from genome assembly GCA_947594335.1 of uncultured Lachnospiraceae bacterium. Classification (GTDB taxonomy): domain Bacteria; phylum Bacillota; class Clostridia; order Lachnospirales; family Lachnospiraceae; genus Choladousia. The sequence goes on along the minus strand of CANQEC010000146.1, from coordinate 6,266 downwards.
TGAAATTTTCTGTTCGATCAATTCTGTCTTTTTTATAGAAATCAAAGCCCCTGAAACCACACAGACAAAAAAGGAACCCGCAAACACCCAGATTAGAAAATTATCAGCGGTAATCAAATTGCCAATATACAGTCTGGCACAATTATCAAAAAAATACATAGGGGCAATCTGGGACATCATTAAATAACCCGAACACAGCCCTGCAGATATAATGACATTGGCAGACAGATATTCACGGCAGCATCTTTTTATATACAGCAATATATTGATTACAATAAACACAGGATACAGCAGCAAAAACGAAACATGTACAAATGCGAAACTTACCAGCGGGAGGGAAGACAGCAGTCTTTTTATCCCTGAATCGGATTCTGTCAGCAAAAACAGGTATTCTGACATAAGCAAGGTAAGAAACATTTCCGTTAAGGAAGATTTCGATACCCACAACACCAGAGGAGAAAGCAGGAATATCATTGCTGTCAACAAGCTCGCTCCCATTGGAACCTGCAGATTGCAGAGTGCAAAATAAAACAACAGTACGGAACAGATCAGAAAAACTGTCTGTATCTGTACCATATTCTCAAGTCCAAACAATCTTCCTCCAAGCGCAAGAAGTGCAGGAAACGTCTGCACCCCGTGGTACATTCCCGAGACATCACTTTTTCTTTCTTCTTCGTTATACGGTTCTACACATTTTGAGCCGTTTGCAAGAGGATAATAACCAGGCATCCCCTTGCCAAGCATGTTTAAATACGTTTTTTTATCTTTTTTTTCCTCCAGTATCTGATATTCTTCAAAATCATGCTCGACTTCATAATTTCCCATATACAGCTCGATCGCTTCCGCCTGATAAAGTCCCTGATCTTGTCCTGTATCATAAAGTTCAAATTTAGACCCGGAAAGACAGACAGATATCAATATCAAAGCCGAGAAAATCAGAGTGCGGGAATACGAACAGGGAGTCATCCAGCAGGAAATTCTTCCCATTCTGACCGCGCAGTACACGGAAAAGGGTGCAAACAGCAGAAGCATTGCACCCAGAACATGAACAAAACTGAACTGGTCTGCCATAAAAAACAGGCCTGAAATCACAGCAAAAACTGTCACGAAAACGGACACCGACAGTGTCAGATTTTTTACAATATCCACTTTACCGAAGCAAAAGGCAATCAGAGGAATCAGCTCCAGCAGTATAATAAGAACCAGCAGCCTCTCCGTCATTTCCCAAACACTCCTTCATCCATCTTTTCCTTCTATGCCTGCACGCCGTCTATAATCCTCTGAAATCTGGGGATGATCTTCTCCCAGGTATAATCCTCTTCCACGTACGCCATGCCGTTTTCGCCCATCTTTTCCGCCTCCGCCTCATGCGACAGCAGATAATTCAGCTCGCCTTCAAACTCAAAATATGTGTTGTAATAGAGCCCCGCGTTGCTGCGGATACAATGTCCTTTCAGCACCTCGCATTTCCCGTTGACGATCACCGGAACGCCGAGCGACATTGCCTCAAGGACAGAGATCGAGAGACTTTCAAACGCGGAGGGGAGAATCAGCGCCCTGGCGCCCTGAATCCCGTCATACTTTTCCTGCTCACTGACAAACCCGAGGCTGATGATATCCCTGTGCTTCGGAATGTTCAGCACGGCCTTGCCCATCAACACCAGCTTCAGATCATTTGGATTTCTCTTTTTATACTCAAGGAAGTAATCAAACAGCACGGCGCAGCCCTTGGATTCGTCGATCCTGCCGACATAGGTAATGTAATTCTTTATGCCGCGCTCCTTTAAAAAGCGTCCGGCGCTGACGTCCGCCGGAACGTCTATACCGACCGCCATCACGTCGTTTCGGATATCCTGATTGCGGAATTTCTTCTGGACAAAGGCCCTCTCCTCCTCTGTGAGAAAGATGATGGCACGGGGCGCCCGGAATACTTTTTTATAATAGTCAAAATAAATATAAGGTTCATCGTGGGCCGTCGGAATCAGGACAGCCTTCTGCGGAACAGTCAAAATCCCCATACAGGTCGTATAATACAGATAGGTCACAAAGACAAAAACATCATAATCATCCTGATGATCCCTGATATATTCAATCAGAGCCGGACAGACCGGGCCCTGCGCGTGGATCCACTCAAGTTCATCCTTCTCTCCGCGTTTTGCCATGGAAAGGACTCTGCCGTTGAGCTGTCCGAACTGCTTCATGTTCCGCTCCTCGGTCACCCCAAATCTGCGCACTTTAACTCCGTTAATTTCCTCCTCGTCACACTTGTAGTAATTCGCCCATGTGACATAATCCACTGCCTTTGTCGTCAGTATCTCAACCTCGTAAGTCCCCTGCAGATGTTCCGCCATCAGGCGCGTATAATATTCCGAGCCTCCGTTTACTTCAAGTCCGTACCTCTGATTGATAAAAGCGATTTTCTTCATAAGCTATCTTTTAACCTTCTTCGAAATAAATTTTTCAAGGCAGCCGATAAACTGCTCCCTGACAATATCCGGGGAAAATTCCTTCAGCCGTTCATTCTGCTTTTTTATGATCTGCTCTCTCAAAGTCTTATTCGTCACAACCGCGTTCACGCATCCCGCGGCGAGCAGCGTATCTTTTTCCTTCAGCAGAATGCCGCTCCCGCCCATCGTGCCGCCGATCGCGGCATAATCGCAGGCAATGACCGGAATCTCAAAATACATCGCCTCCAGCAGCGGAATACAGAAGCCCTCATGCTCGCTCATGCACAGAAAGGCATCCGCGAGATGATAGTACGCAAGGATCTCTGAAAACCCGATATGACCTGTAAAAACAACGTTTTTTACACCCAGGCCATCTGCGTACGCTTTCAGACGCTCATAATATTTTTCCATCCCGCGGTACGATCCGACGAGAAACAGTCTGGAATCGGGATTGTAATATTTCTGATAATAGTAAAACGCCAGAATCACGTCCTCCTGCTTCTTGTTCGGCACGATCCGGCCGGTAAACAGAAGATTGGTCATACCATCCTGATACCGGTCCATCACCTTCTGATCCGGCTTCTTTGCATAATCCTCAAACGGGATCAGAACAGGAACCACATCGATCTCCATCTCATATCCGCAGCGGATCAGATCCTTTTTGTTATACTGTGAAACCGCAATGCAGTATTCCGGCGTCCTGCAGAGTTCCTGCACTTCCTTAATCCCGGTTCTGCACGCGGTCACGCTCTCGGGACTGTACGGTTCAAAAAAGACGGCCGGCGTAATATTATGATAACGAATGATCTTGTGGCAGCGGTATTTTTTAAACCAGTGGTTCATATCGCTTCCCGCCGCAAGATGCAGGATCACGATATCGTCCTCCTGAAACTCGGGCATCTCCTGGCAAGTCCCCGCAACATCCTTTGATATTCTCTCACCGACGATGATGGCAAACACCCGCGTGTGATATCCCCTCTTTTTCAGCAGGTCGTCGATGGCCAGAATATCATTCCCCACCCCATCGCCGTAGCTGAGATTCGAAACTATCTGATAAACGTTCATCTATATCCCCTTTTTGTTCTGTCTGATAAAATCCTCAAGATATTCCAGAAACTGCGCGCTCACCTTCTGCGTGTCAAAATCGGCCAGACGTTTTCTCTGTTCCTGAATCACATGCGCTTTAAGTCCCTGATCCCTGACCACCCGGTCGATCAGTCCGGCGGCAAGAAGCGTATTGCGCTCCTTCATGCCGATCCCGCTGCCTCCGAGCGTCTCCGTGACGGCCGCCTCGCAGCAGGCAACGATCGGCACATCAAAGCTCATCGCTTCGAGCAGAGGGATGCAAAAACCCTCATGTCCGCTCATACACAGAAAAACATCCGCGAGACGATAATACGCGAGGATCGCGTCAAATCTGACGTGGCCTGTAAAATATACATCCTCTGCGCCGAGCCGCTTTACGTAATCCTGCAGCCGCCCGTAATACCGCTCCATCCCGCCGTATGATCCGACCAGAAACAGGCGCGACTTCGGATTATAATACTTTTTGTAATAGTAGAAGGCCTCGATCACATCCTCCTGTTTCTTGTTCGGAGCGATCCTCCCGGTAAACACAATGTTTGTAAACCCGTCTTCCTGATACCTTTCCAGCACAGCGGCATCCGGAGTTTTCCTGTAATCTTCAAATGGAATGAGAATGGGAAGGACATCGATCCTGCAGCGGTATCCGGCCCGGATCAGATCCTCCCTGTTAAAAGAAGAATCCGCCAGACAATACTGCGCGGTATCCGCCAGATACCGGATCCCTTTTTCTCCCTCTGCCGCGAGGGATTCCGCCTTTTTATCGTACGGCACGAACCACTTCGGCGGCGTATTATTATGGTGGATGATGATCTTCCTGCCGCCCAGTTTCGAAAGTCTGTAGTTGAGCTGCGTCCCTGTTGACAGATGATAGAGAATGATATCATCCTCACCTATCCGGGGCATCTTGTCAAAATACCGGACAATCTCCTGCGGCAGGCGGCTGTCGATGTTCTCCGCATAGATCATCGTATCATATCCGTTTTCTTTTAATAGTTTATCGATCGCCAGAACATCGTTGCCCACACCGTCGCCGTACGACAGAGTCGGCAGAAGCTGAATCACTCTCATCACACACCTCATCCATTCCCTGTTCAGGTTTTCTTATTTCTGTGCCTTCTGCTCTTTTAGTCTGTTCAGTTCCGCTTCCAGCGCGTTTACCTTTTCCTGCAGCGCTGCGATCTTCTGTTCTGTTTCGTTCTTTGTCCCGTATCCCGCCGCAAGAATATTCAGCGCGCTGATCATGCTGCTGTTGACCGCGTTCTGCCGCGCGAGAACCGGATAAAAGAGAAATCTTACCAGCTTCCGGACCAGCTTTTTAACAAATCCGGCCACCGGATTCGAGGAGCTAAACGGCAGCAGAATATCGTGCGCGTAATTCGCGCTCAGATAATCCAGAACACCTTTCAGCTCTTCCTGCGTATTATCCTGCGGAACCTGAGGAGCCTGGACCGGCAGGGGAGTCGGAGCCTCCGGGATCGGAATGTCATTGAAACTCAGATCCGTCTCCTTGTATCCCTTCTCCTGAATCTCCTTCCGGATCTCTCCGATAATCTCTTCTATATTGATTTCCATGTTATTACCCATCTCATCCACCTTCCCTGAATCACCATCTGACCAGCCCCTGGTCAGCATCACAGCTGAATCTCATATCCCCACTTTTCCCGCAGCGCTTTTTTATCAATAAAAACCGAATTGATCCCTGTAAACGCATACTCCTCATAACCGACAGATTTCATAAAACGGAAGATTTCCATATTCTTGTCACAGATAGCCAGTTCGTTGGAATACGGTATCATCTCAATCACGATCAGAAGCGGTCTGTACCTGCCAAAATCAACGGACTGCAGGATCTCCAGATCCTTCCCCTCGATGTCGATCGAGCAGATCACAGGAGGTTCGTCAAAATATTTTTCCATGACCGTGTTGATCGAGATGCTCTCCACCTGCACTCTCTCTTTTATCTGAATCTCCGGGTTGATCCGCATGACTTCGCGCGCTTCCTCCTCGCCGACCGTCGAGAGACCGTCCTCCGTCATAATGATGAACTCTATGGTTTTTCCATCTTCCGTATCGACACATTTATTGAGGATCACATCTTCGGAACGCTCCTTATACAGTGCGGGGATCAGTTCCGGATTTGCCTCGACCAGTACGCCTCTGGCCCCCTGCGTGTAAAAGAAGTTGGTATTGGATCCTTCGACGGGCCTGTTCGCGCCCAGATCCAAATATACGCATTTTTCAAACGGAATCCCCAGTCTTGAAACGGCATACGCCAGGATCGCGTCCTCCCCGCTCTGCGCGTTTGTCGTCTTGTCGAGGAAGTTAAACCGTTTTGCAGAAGAATTTCCTTCCCGCGCCGCCGCGAATAGAATATCCAGCTCTCTCTGGCACAGGGGAACCGTCTTTTCAAGATTGTCCAGGCGCTGCTGGTTCTGTCTGATTTTCAGTTTTTCATTTTCATATTCCGTCGAAAGCTGAGCCTCGATACGGTCAAGCCGTTCCTGATTCTGCTTCACCTTTATTTTTTCCTGTTCCAGCTCTCTGCACCTGTCCTTTGCAGCGCGGAGCATCTCCTCCAGTCCGTCCGCCATCTGAAAAATCTTTTTCAGCTGTCCCTCTGTTGTTTCTGTTTTTTGTGATGTGTACTCCAGCTTCTGCAGAGCACCGGGCAGATTCAGTCCCTCAAGCCGGTCAAGCCGCTCCTGGTTCTGCCTGACCTTTAATTTTTCATTC
>CANQEC010000145.1 GCA_947594335.1 uncultured Lachnospiraceae bacterium | reverse complement strand
CCGGATGAGGAAGTTGAGCGTATGGAAGGCAACGGCCTTCACTATGTGCCGGGCAACAACAACTTCTGTGTTATGTTTAACCTGAACCAGGATCCGGAAAAGGGCGGCACGGGCGCAGAGGCTCTTCAGGATGTCAACGTCCGCAGGGCTCTTGCTCTTGCGATTGACCGCCAGCGTATCATGGATATCCGTGCCATGAACGACGAGCCGGGCATCACATATGCGAGCAGCGGCTATACAAATGACGAAGGCGTGGACTTCACAGAGTATGCAGATCCGTGGGTTGATATGGACGACTACGAAGGCAACTGCGAGGAGGCGAAGCAGCTTCTTGCCGACGCAGGTTATCCGGACGGACAGGGCTTCCCGGTTCTGAAGTATATTGTTAATACTGCGAGCCGCAAGGAAGTTGCCGAGATGGTTGCGAGCGACTGGAAGAACGTGCTTGGAATTGACGCGACAGTCGAAAGTTCCGAGAACTTCTTCACCGACAGAGATGAAGGAAATTATGACGTTTCCTACTTCGGCTGGTTCATGGATTATGAGGATCTCTCCAACATGTACAGCTCCATGCTCAACTCCGACGCGTTCTGGGAGAGCGAAGAGTTCGAAGCTGCCTATAACGCGGCGATCTCTACCTCTGATCAGGCGGAGCAGTGGGAGCACTACAAAGAATGCGAAGCGATCCTTGCAAGGGATCTTCCGGTATCTGTAATTCTTCATTCGATGAACAAGTATCTGTTCCACGATGACATGTATGACGGGCTGGTTTACAACTGCAGTATGTTTGTATTCACCTACCTGACGCAGAAATAAATTTTTGAAAAGGCGGCACAGCCGCCTTTTTGCGGCATACAGGGAGGACGCATGAAAATAAAAAGTATTTCTCTGGGCTATATTGATATACCGCTCGTGACTCCGTTTAAGACGGCTCTCCGGACGGTGAACAGTGTAAATGACCTGATTGTAAAAATTGAGACAGAAGATGGGATGGTCGGCTACGGCGAAGCCCCCCCGACAGCCGTGATCACGGGAGATACCAGGGAATCGATCGAGGCGGCAGTGCGGGGCTATATCGCTCCTTCAATCCTCGGCATGGATCTGGATGATTTTGAGGCGGTTCTGGAAAAGATGGACAAATGCATCGCAAAGAACACTTCCGCGAAAGCTGCGGCTGATATCGCGCTCCATGATCTGTACGCGAAGCGAAAGGGACTGCCTCTTTTCCGTCTGCTCGCCAGGAAGGATCCCGCGCAGCCGAAAACAAAGCTTGAGACGGATCTGACGATCAGCGTCAACGAGACGGACGAGATGGTGCGCGACAGCCTTCGCGCGGTTGAGCAGGGATTTCGCATTCTCAAGGTGAAGGTCGGGAAAGGCGGCAGCAAAGATGTCGAGAGGATCCGCGAGATCCGCAGGGCCGTCGGCAGCAAAATCACGATCCGCGTGGATGCCAACCAGGGCTGGACAAAGGAAGAAGCCGTGCGGACGATCCGTGCGATGGAGGATGCGGCGCTTCAGGTTGAGCTTGTGGAGCAGCCTGTGTCCGGCCACGATTTTAAGGGGCTGAAATACGTCACCAGCCAGGTGGATACGCCGATCCTTGCGGATGAGGCGGTATTTTCAGTTGAGGATGCCGAGCGGATCATCGAGGAGAGAGCGGCGGATCTGATCAATATCAAGCTGATGAAGACAGGCGGTATCCGCAATGCGCAGAAGATCTGCGATATCGCGCAGGAAAACGATATAAAATGCATGATCGGATGTATGCTCGAGAGCAAGGTCGCCGTCAGTGCCGGCGCTCATCTTGCGGCCGCGCGCAGCTGTGTCACGATGGCTGATCTGGACGGCCCCTCGCTGTGCAGTATCGATCCGTATCAGGGAGGACCCGTTTATCATGGACCGGAGATTTTGCTGCCCGAGGAGAGCGGAATCGGGATCACGAAAGTGCCGGCAGCATTTGAAAAAATTTCCTGCTGAGTTTTGTGTCCGCGCTGCGGGCGCCGGCAGGAAAGAGACGATTGAAGAAAAAAGAATCTGGCGCGGCTTTGCCCGCTTTGTTTCAGGAAAGGAGCAGTTTTGTCTGCTCCTTTTACAGGGAGGAGGAAAAATTATGCTCAGGCAGCTGGCACTTATAATCTCCAGGCATTGTTATCTGCGTGAAAAACCGGGAGAAGAGGGAGACCGCAGCGACAGCGAGATCGTGGATGAGATTTTTTCCGGATGGGCCGTCTGCATTTTTCCGGAGTCGGCCGTAAACGGATGGGTCAGAGCCGAGACACATTACGGCTACAGCGGCTATATTCCCCAAAGCTGCGTGCGAACAATCAGCCGGGCAGAACTGCTTGACCGCCAGGATAGGAAAAGGTTCCGGGCGGTCAAAGCAGGCGAGGCTGATCTTCTGGCAGAACCCAGGGTGCAGGGTCTTCCTCTGGAGCTGCTGGAGAAGAATGCGTTTGTGGAGCTGCTGGATGAAGATATGGAAAATACGCCGGACGCCGGGAGGCGGAGCGGCGAAGGCGGAGAATATCCGGAAGAGGAGCAGAAAAACCGGACGGAAAAAAAGGAAAACTTGGATGCGGAAAAGGAAGACGGCTGGAAGCGGATCCGGACGGCGGCCGGAAGAGAAGGCTATGTACATGCGGTCTATCTGAGGGAACGCCGGGACAGCGACGCATATCTTCTGCTTGAGGACGAGGCGGAGCGGAAGGATTATTTCCGGAAATTTAAAAGAATACCGGATGCGCAGGAGGAAGTGTTCCGGGAAGGACTTGTTCAAAGCGCCAGAGCTTATCTCGGCACACAGTATCGCTGGGGCGGAAAATCTTCACAGGGACTTGACTGTTCCGGCCTTGTATTCATGTGCTATATGGAAAACGGCGCTCTGATCTACCGGGACGCCGGGACCCCTGACAATTATGCGGTGCGAAAAATTTCTGCGGGTGAGCTGAAAAAAGGAGATCTGCTTTTCTTCCCGGGCCATGTGGCAATGTATCTTGGCAATGGCCGTTATATCCATTCCACCGCGTTTGCCGCGACGCCCTGTGTCACGATCAACAGCCTGAATCCGGATGATCCTGATTACAGAGAAGATCTTGCGGGTAAAATAACCGGATATGGAAGTATTTTTCAGAATACGGTCACCGACAGAAACAAGCATGAACTGGACTCCTGTCTCGGTCAGCTTAAAGCCAGGCTGGAAAAGCTTCCCGGAACGATCAGTTTTGTATACAGGAATCTCTCGTCAGGGACACAGGTTTCTTTGCGCGAACATGAACCTCAGCCGGCCGCCAGCATCATAAAGCTGTTTCTGATGGCCGCGGTATTTCAGGCGGCTTCGGACGGAAAGTTTTCTCTTGGTGATAAAATAACGGTTCAAAAAGCGGACTGCGTGCCTTCCTGCGGAGTGCTTACGTATCTTCACGGGGAAAGAAGCGTTTCTGTCCTGGATCTGGTCGAGCTCATGATCATTGTGAGTGACAATACCGCCGCAAATATCCTGTTTGATCTTGTCGGAAGCGGCTGGCTTTTGGCCTTTATCCGGGACAATCTGAAAACCTCCCGGACAGCCTTCAGACGAAAGATGTTTGACGATGAAAGCGCTGCGAAAGGAATCGAAAACCAGGTGACGGCAAACGATGCCGCGGATCTTCTGGAACAGATTTACAGGCGGACTCTGGTCAGCAGGAAGGCATCCGAGCAGATGTACCGGATCCTCACGCATCAGAGACTGAACGGAAAGATCCCGTTTCGCCTGCATACTTTAAAGAATGCTCCGGTCATCGCCCACAAGACCGGGGAGGACGCAGGCATCACTCACGATGTGGCCATCATAGAGGGAAAGGAACCTTTTATCCTCTGCTTTCTGGGAAGCAGCACGGATGTCCCGGAATTTGAACGTCTGATGGCGGACGCGTCATACGAAATCTTCCGTCTGCTCTGAAACGGAAAATTTACGGTTTCCTGTTCAGATCCGGGGCCATGCAAAATATAATGATAGAGAGCAATGAACAGTCTGGTTGGTACTGTCCTGTCAGGTGACCGGAAAGGACCAGGTAAATTGTGAAAGAAAGAAATAAAAGGAGAATCCGGCATATGCTGCTATTTATTTTCCTGATCTTGCTTTTTGCCGCAATGGCGGCAATGTCATTTATTTTGCTGCACCGCTATGCGACAGAGGGAAGAGAAGTATCCGCAAATACTGCGAAGCAAAGCTTTGCAAATGATCAGAAAATGCGGGAAACAGATTCGAAAGAAGAGGCAGAAAACAGCAAAGATACAGAAGATTTCCTGAAAAAACTTGCCCCCGGACGGACCATACGCGTGCAGATCCTTGGAGATGATTATCTGACCGACAATCATAAGACACTCGCGGTAACCGCGCCGCAGGAAATGCATATCAGGTGCGGAAAGGAAGAACGAACAGTTCCGTCCGGCTCTCTTCTTCGGATCCTGTGGTCTCCAAAAAACGGCTCCGGTGAAAATGTATCTGATGATATTTTCCGGGAATCTTCCTCGGGCGATCCCGCCCGGAGCGTCACGGCCGTGCTTTCAAAAGATATGAGTCTTACCGTTAAGCCGGCCGAAAAAGACCAGGCGCTGACGCTGCCCGAATTAAAGCGCGGACAGCCGAATCCTTCCTATGCGGGGAAGCTGTGTATTTACGGCTCCGGAGACGGCCTGACGGTGATAAATGAGGTTGATCTGGAAACGTATCTGCAAAGTGTCGTGAGCAGTGAGATGCCCAGCTCCTATCCCATGCAGGCGCTCTGCGCCCAGGCCATCTGCGCGAGGACTTATGCCGTCAACTGTATGGAGCTGGCCAGAGAACAGAAAAAAATCGCGGATCTGGATGACAGCGTCGCTTATCAGGTGTATAATAATTACCCCGGCGATGATCTGTCCGCGCAGGCCGTCGCCATGACGTTGGGCCTTGTCATGAACCGAAGCGGCGTGTATTATTATTCCACGTCATGCCTGACGGAAAACAGGACGGATCTTGACAGCGAGGAGAACTTCCGGAAATTTCTGGATAATCCGCCGCCAGGGGACGCCGAATACGGATCGCCGTGGATCCGTTGGTCTGTCCGGATATCCAGGCAGCATATTCTGGATAACCTGAAGGAACTGTACGGCTGCTCCTGGAAAGAGCTGCATCGTGCCGAAGTCCTGGAGCGGAAACCGGACGGTCAGGTACAAAGCGTAATTTTTTCGAGCGGCAGCGAAGAACTTTTCGTGGAAGGAGAGTACCAGATCCGCCGTGCGTTTGGCTGCACCGGCCTTAAGCTTCTTCTGAACGACGGCTCCGAAGCTGAAAATCCCGGATTCCTTCCAAGCGCGTACTTTTATATTCAGGAATGCGCCGGGATGCCCAAAAAGAATGCCAAAACGGATGCTGACAGTATCCTGATTTGCGGCGGCGGTTACGGGCACGGGATCGGCATGAGCCAGAACGGCGCGGCAGCCATGGCGCAGAACGGCGCCGGTTATGAAGAAATCCTGAACTATTATTATTGATCCTTTTTGTCCACAGATTTCATAAGTTTCACAGACAGGAAAACAGCGATATGAATACTTTTGTGAGAATCATGCGGTGGGGACAGGGCTTTATCCTGAAAATGACCCGTGACGGAATACGTGCCTATGCCGCGGAAACATCCTTTTTTATGATACTGAGTTTTATCCCGTTTCTGATGCTGCTGCTGACGGCCATTCAGTTTACCCCGCTTACGCAGGAGCTTGTTCTGGATGTGATCGAGACGGCGACGCCTTTTGAAATTTCCGCAACGATCCGGGAGCTGATCGGCAGCCTTTTCAACAGGTCCTACGCGCTTCTGTCATGGACCGCGGTTGTACTGATCTGGACGTCGAGCAAGGCCGTCATCGGGATGACCGACGGACTAAATTCCGTAAATCAGCTGGTGGAGACCCGAAACTTTTTTATCATGCGTATTCGGGCCGTCTTTTACACGCTGATCATGCTGGTCGCAATGATTATAGCCATCGGCATACTTGTGTTCGGATACGAGCTTCAGGAGTATCTGCGCAGTGTTATACCGGTGATTTCCAGACACGCAAAGGGGACACTTGCCCTGCAGATGATCCTGTCGCTTGCGGTTCTCACGATCCTGTTTGAGGTACTTTACGTATTTCTCCCCAATAAGCGGAAGAAATTTTTCGATCAGCTGCCCGGGGCGGTCTTCACCTCCATATCCTGGGCTGTGTTTTCGTACGCATTTTCAATCTACCTGGAATATGCCGGAAACATGACCGCGATCTACGGAGGACTGACAACCCTGATCGTGGGCATGCTGTGGCTGTACTGC
>CANQEC010000144.1 GCA_947594335.1 uncultured Lachnospiraceae bacterium | reverse complement strand
CCTGCCTTCGCCGCGATCTCTGTGATCGGGGACATGACTGTTTCCTGAGCGATCTCAATGTCTGATTTGAATCCCATCTGTAAATTTCTCCTTTCGTCTCGTTATTTGGTTTCCATCTGACTCTCCAGCTTTTTGCAAAGCTGCAGGATCAGACGCTGTATACATCATTCTGCCGGCTTTCTTTTCAGACTGCCAAAGCAGGTATGCAGAACAGATTTAAGAAAATATGCGCCTGCCGCGGAAATGACAAATGTAAAAATACAGTTGACCGGTAGCGCAGACAAAGATGTATAACTCAGAGGATTGATCTGGAACACCCTGATCTGCAGATTCAGGAAAAAAGGATGCAGCACATAAATCCCTTCGGAGCATGCCGCCAGAACCTTTATGATCCTTCCCGGACTGTACCGGCCAAAACATACACTTACCGCCATAAATATGCAGGCAGACATCACTGCCACCGGTACCGATAAATATTGCACTCCGTGCTTCTGATAGGGCGGAAAAAACAGAATCAGAAGCACTGAAATCACAGTCCCCGCAAAAACCGCGCATAAATGCGCAGTTCCGCATCCTGCTTTTCTCAGATATCCGCCCAGAAACACATAAAAAGAATAACCCGCCACAGGAAAAGAAAAAGCATTCTGAAAGCCCAGCACCCGTGAAAGATCCGGGAGCAGAACCGTAAAAACAAACGACACTGCACACAGAACAGCCGTATCGGATGTATTGAGCCGAAAAAACGGAGCCACCGCCGGGAGCATCAGATAAATGCCGATGATCATGTACAGATACCACATATGATCCCAGAGATTGCCCGAAAGGACATCTCTGACCGCCTGCGGCAGCATTTCCGTGCGAAATCCTTCCTGCTCGTACACTTGCTGCAATAATGAGAAAATGCTTCCCGCCGTCACCAGCAGGACAGTCAGATGGCGAATATTCGGCATCAGACTCTTATACGTGCATTTTTTCTCTCCACCGAGAAACAAAAATCCTGTGATCATGCAGAAAACAGGCACAGACCACCGTAAAAGCGCATGGATATTCTCCAGCAAAGCAGAAATCTCATCTGCCAGAGGACGACTGTTTTCCTGCATGCTCAGCGTAATCACATGAATGGCCACCACGGCAAACGCGCTCATCACACGCAGCAGGTCGATATAACCGACACGTTGCTCTCTCATGACGCACTGCCTACAGGTTTTTGAGCGTTCCGATGATCACATCGCACGCCACAACCAGATCCTCCGCATGGAACGCCGCCGGAAAATTATCGCCAAACAGGATCTGCGAGGAAGGAGGAAATTCCTCATCCCCGCTCCAGATCTGAAAACGGATAAAAAATCCTTCAAACACTTCTATTTCGTACCCGGCATCTCCGGCTTTGATCTTCGATGCCCCCAGTTTTTCACACGCACTGCAAAATGCCTCGACGCGGTTTCCGTAGGAATAAGCGAGTCTCATCATACATCTTCCATTGAACTGGCGATAATAAACCTCACCCCACGGCACTTCACGATAAGTAAGGAATTTCCCTGTGCTTTTGGCCTGGCATCCCTCGATCAGAAACCGGATAACCAGAATCTGGGCTGCCGTCATGGACAGCAGGGGACAGTATGCGGCGTCCTCCTGCGAACGTCTCACTGTAAATTCCGGAAATCCTATCTCATAATCCTTTCCCAGAAATCTGACCGTGAAACAGCTCTTTTCTTCCGAATATGCAAGACCGGTACGCGCACTGATCTCAAGCGGGTCCTTTTTCACATATTCTTCTTTATAGTGCTCAAAAGGCACCCGCTCCTTGTTATCTTTTTCATAAGCAATTTCCATACCGTTCTCTCCATCCTCTGTCTGATCCCGCAGGACAACGTTGTCACGCCGCACCCCGCATATAATTTCTGTAACTTTTACTTCATCTCAAGAGAGGGAAACAGCGAAGCATCCGTATGCGGAATGAAACAGCACGCCACAAACTCATCCATATAGGAAAGCTCGCTGCTCAGTTCCAGATACGTCATATTGTGTGCCACCTCCGCCACCTTCGCCTCAGCTTCTGTCGAAAGCAGAATGGAATAAGCGCCTGAAAGGGAAGAATTTCCAATATAAGTAAATTTCTCCAGATCAATATCAGGAAACATTCCGATCGAAACCGCGTTTTTCATATTGATACCGCTTCCGATTCCTCCTGCTACATAAACGTGATCAATCATCGAAATATCAAAGTCAAGTGACCGCAGCATCACACGGATTGCTGAGAAAATTGCGCCTTTCGCACGGATGAAATTATCAATATCAACTTCCGTGATCTCAATATCCTTCACCGACGCGGCATTTTCCCTGAAGGCCAGAACGTAGCTTCCCATCCCATATTTATCGTGACGGATTCTCTCACCTTCACGGATAAACTTACCTTTCGGACTGATGATTCCACAGCGGAACAGTTCACAGATCACATCAATAATACCTGACCCGCAAAGGCCAACCGGCTTCTGCCCTTCGTCTCCGACAATCGTAAAGGTCGGCTCCATCGTCTCTTTATCGATACTGCATGCTTCAATTGCGCCGTCCGTCGCCCTCATACCGCAGCTGATGTCACCGCCCTCGAATGCGGGACCAGCGGAACAGGCACAGCTCATCATAAATTCGGAATTGCCGAACACAAGCTCCCCATTTGTACCGAGGTCGATAAACAGGGACATTTCATCCTTATTCCAGATCGTGCTCGCAAGCGTACCCGCTGTGATATCGCCGCCGACATAGCTTCCGATATTCGGAGAAACAATAACGCGCGCATGCTCATAGATTTCAATGCCAAGATCAGCCGCATGCACCGAATCCGTCTCAAAAAATGTCGGGATGTACGGCTCCATGCGCACCGGATCAGCATAAACCCCCATCAGCAGATGGTTCATTGTTGTATTGCCCGCCACACACATACGGTAAATCTGCCGTGAGTCCAGTCCGACAGACGCGCACATTGTGTGGATCATCGGATTGATTGTTTCCTTTATGATTGCATCCTGAAGCCTCTTGCGGCCTCCGTCCTTCTGCTGTTCAATAATGCGGTTGATTACGTCCGCCCCGTAGCGGATCTGTCCGTTGCCTGCAGAGGCCTTCGCAAGAATTGTTCCGTCAAGCATATTAATGATCAGTGCGGAAACTGTCGTCGTTCCGATATCAACTGCCAGCCCGCAGACCTTCGCCTCCTGGCCGGAAGGAAGAATATCCAGAACTTCAACCTTGTCCTCCGCTCTCCGAATGACGCACTGCACATGGAACGAAGACGTCCGCAGCACTTCTGAGAGTTTTTTAAGCACAGCAAACGTGATCTTTACCCGTGAAACGCTGCATGCCGCCTCAACAGCCCAGGTCAGCCGCTCATTGTCCGGCATCGTATCGTCCAGCGACGGCGCCTCCATTGCAACCGGCACAACTTCCAGATCATTTTTAAACACAATCCCGGCCTCGGCAATGTCAGTCTTTGTATGTTCAAAAATCTGCAGTTCTTCTGTCGAACTAAGATCCGCAACCTTCATTCTGCTGCGATAAGCCGAAGCGATATCGGGCACAAGCACTTCTGTATCCGCGATGATTTTGCTGATACAGGACAGTCTCCAGCCCTGCGCGTACTCCTCATCCGTAATATGACGCGTCTTCTTCGACTCCAGCTCGCCGCTAACAAGCTTGATTTTGCATTTTCCACAGGCTGCATTTCCATTGCAGGGCGCATCAATGGCTACATTCGCCTTTTTTGCCACCTCAAGAAGATTTTCACCGAGCGCGGCAGAGATACTGACATCCTCGCCGTTCTCGAACTTAAAAGTCACTTTGTACATAAGATATCCTCATCAATGAATAATTCACATGCTTCCGCAATATAATTTACACGCTTTTCCGATAAACCTTCCCCGCAGTTCATAAAATCTCACTTGTATACCTCAGGGAATTTAAGATAAACAGATTACCGGAAACTGCCAGGCTGTGTTTTATGCGCAGGCCTGCACAGGGAAACAGCTGCCGGCGCAGCACGCAGGCTCTGCAGCAGGCAGGAGGAAAAACGCCTCCTGCCCGATCGGCCCGGAAGCAGAACTTCCGGGCGCGCCCGACGCTGTCAGATCAGATTTCAAGATAGGAATCCGCATAAAGCGTATTGTTCTTAAATACGTCGCAGGACTTGATCGTCTCCATCAGACGAAGATCACACGGATTTACGATTGCGGAGGTAAGTCCCTGCATCATGCACATTGCAACCAGAGCCGCATCCATGATCGGACGGATGTGCTTCGGCATACCGTTGGAATTATTGGAAAGACCGCCGGTGGAATTAAGGCCCATGTCCGTGAACATCTTGATCGCCTCAAGAACTTCCATCTGCTTGTCCTGCATTCCCTTTACAACCAGGAACAGCGGATCAAACCACAGATCTGTCGGATCCATGCCATGCTCAAGACCTCTCTCAAGCATTGTCGTCAGATATCCCATACGCTCATCGTTGTCAGCCGGAATACCTTCTGCGGAGCAAAGAGCGATAACGATTGCATCGTTGGCAGCCGCAAGGTCGATGTTCTCAATTCTTCCGCCCGCGTCAGCTGAGTTCACGATCGGTTTTCCTTTCGCACGGTTGTATACGGAAATACCAGCCTCGATCGCTTTCTTGTTTGCGGTATCAAGTGCAAGCGGTACATTGTCAAACTCATTCTGAAGAAGCTGAACTGCCCACTTCATCAGATCTTCGCCATCCGCCTCAGCCGGTCCGATATTGACGTCAAGATAGGTCGCGCCTGCGTCAAGCTGTTCTTTCGCACGTTTCAGGATCGGAGCCGGATCTCTTTCAGCCATAGCCTTACGGATAACCGGTGAAATACAGTGGATTCTCTCACCAATAACAACAAATTTTCCCATAGTACTTCTCCTTTATGAATATTTTTAATTGAGCAGGAGACTGTTTCCTCCTCCCGCATGCTGCGTCTGCAGCTGATTTTCGTATGTGAGCCTGCGCATAAACAAGCGCGATAACCGGAGCACACGGCAGAAAGCCGTCCGCCCCAGTGGTTTCAGTATTTATTTACGCTGTCAGATCCTTCATGAATTTCACAAGCTGTACTGCCTCGTTCGGAGCGATGATGATCTCCCAGCCCGGAAGCTTCGCCTCAAGCTCGCCCTTGAGAACCGCAACCTTGCCCGGAATGACAAGCTTTCTGGATTTCAGCTTGCCCTCGATGTCATGCTCTGCGAAGAACTTGGAAATCGTGCCCGCTGAGAACTTGCCGGCTGCCCAGGAAGTAAGCACGGAAAGTCCGCCTGCATCATTGATGATCAGGTTAAGCGGCACTCCGGAACGC
Source organism: uncultured Lachnospiraceae bacterium (assembly GCA_947594335.1). Taxonomy (GTDB): domain Bacteria; phylum Bacillota; class Clostridia; order Lachnospirales; family Lachnospiraceae; genus Choladousia. Next base: position 1,010 of record CANQEC010000144.1, on the reverse strand, counting down.
TCCAGCTCGCCCGATACAACGAAGTATGTAAGAGCGAAGTCTACTGTCGTCACGCAGATGGAGTTCTCGTCTGCCCCGTTCAGCGGATAGATGCCCGGCTCGACCTTCATTGGCTTCTGCGGGTCTGTGAAGATGTTCTGTCTCAGACCATAGAGTGGAAGTGCCTCTGCATAGGTCATCTGATCCAGAACAACGATGGAGCCGTACTTCATCGTGAATACGGAAGCAAGCGCTGCCTGAAGGTGCTTGTCGCCCTGAGCCAGACCGCCTACGCGAACGATTGACGGATAACCGCAGGTTCTGTCATTGTCCTTGATAGCCGCACGGCGAAGCTGAACTGCTGTCGCGAAAGCATCTTTGATGGAGTTGATTCCAACATCGATCAGCAGGTTCTTGTTGCCGGCTTTCTCAAGAGCCGCAACCGTGTCATAGATCTCATTGATATCAGCGCCTCTCACACCAAGAGCAACGCCTGCAGCCGTGGCAACTGCGCTCATCTCAGCATAGTTTTCCGGCGTAGCGCCGTTCAGGATCGGCTTGGAATCCTTCACAAGCTCAAGTGCCTGCTTTGCAACCTCGACATCCGTACATCCAAGTACGAGCACACGGTCAAGAGCAGCCGCTTTCTTTACGACTTCCAGATATTTCTCTGCGCCTGCGGACGGAGCATAGTTCAGATAGATCATCTCGACGAACATTCTCTCGCCGATACGCTCATAGTCAACCTTCGGAATCGCGGCAAGCTTCGCATCGATCTCAGCGTCGTCCATGCAGCTGCAGATTGCAACGGCATATCTTGTCTTGCTGACGTATGTCTTCTCATGACGGAACAGAACTGTCTCGCCGCCAAGGGACATTTCCTTGTCGCCGGCGCCAACCTTGATGGTCTTCATTGGCGGAGCAGTAGCCTCGTTCAGAGCTGCCTTTGCATCCTCTGAGAAATACGGGCAGGCGTCAACGCTGACCGCGCCCTGCGCTACTTTCATGGAGAAAGCCATACATGTCGGGCT
>CANQEC010000143.1 GCA_947594335.1 uncultured Lachnospiraceae bacterium | reverse complement strand
CACACGCTCCTCAATCTCCAGCCCGAACTCCCCGAGCAGTTCCTCCAGGATCTGTTCCGGCGTCATTCCCGCGTCAAGCATCGCCGTCACGGAAGTCACCTCCGCCAGCTTTTTCTCCAGCCGGTCCACCACTTCGTCCGGCGTGAACGGCATCAGCTGAATGATAAACCCGCCTGCCTGCCGCACCGTATTATTTCCGTTCATCAGCACGCCCAGGCCGACTGAAGACGGAATCTGTTCTGAAGTCGCGAAATAGTACGTCAGATCGTCCCCGATCTCCCCTGTCTTCAGCTCGCACTGGCCGACATACGGCTCCTTCAGACCCAGATCGCGGATCACGCTCAGCACGCCGATACCAAGCGCGCCGCCGACATCCAGCTTCCCGTCCGGCCGCGCGTGGATCAGTACGTCCGGATGTATCGCGTAACCCTTGACGTTTCCTTTCGAATCCGCCGTCACCGTCAGACCGCCAATCGGTCCGTTCCCGCGGATCTGAAGCGTCAGGATATCATCTTCCCCTTTCATCATGGGACCCATCATTGTCCCCGCGGTCAGCAGACGGCCAAGCGCAGCCGTCGCCACCGGGCTGGTATTGTGGAAGGCCCGCGCGGTCTCCGCGGTCTCCCTCGTCGCAGCGGCAAAAGCGCGGATCTGCGCGTTTGCTGCTGTCGCCCTCACCATATAATCCAATTTATCACCCCCATATATTAAAAACCATGAGTCGCCAGACTTTCATCCCTAATCTACACTGCCGGCATAATCCACCCGAGCAGCACTCCTGCGGCGACCCCCGTCGCATACAAAATCAATGTAAATCTGACATTCTCCTTAAACCTGCGGTTCATCCGGTACAAAACCAGCAGTCCCGCGCCGGCCCCGCAGAGCAGTCCCGCAAACAGCGCGCCGGAACCTGCCACACCCTGAAGATACAGCTGCGTAATCAGCACCGAGGCCGCGCAGTTCGGTATCATGCCGACAAGCCCGGCCAGAGCCTCCTCAAGGACGGGAATCCCTGAAAGCGCCTGCGATACCGCCTCCGTCCCGACCCGGTCCATAAGAAAACTCACCGCGAATGTGATCACAAACAAAAACGCGAAAACCTGCACCGTATGGCTGAACGCTCCGCCCCAGATCCCTTCTTCCTCGCAGTGGCAGTGTTCCTTCTCGCACATATGGGAAATATCATGCGGCACGGAAACCCTGCGGTCCAGCAGAAGCTTTCTCTCCTTCTCCCGGATACGGGAGCTGTCCTTTGATCCCGTAAGCCGCGGGGAAGAAGCCCCGCTCCGTCTCAGATCCGCAGTCCGCGCAAAAGAAATTGTCTGCCCTCCGGAGCTTTTCCTGCGCGCGCGCGAAATTCTCCCGTATTTTTTCCTGCTCCGGTTCAGCCGCTCTGCGGCAAAATCCAGCAGCAGTCCCGCGAATACAGCGACTGCCGCCTTAACCGCGAGTATTCTTCCCACCATTCCCACCGGAGCGCCCGATGATATCATGATCGGGAGCATTTCATCCGACGTTGACAAAAACACCGCAAGCAGCGTCCCGGGAGTGACGATTCCTCCTGCGTACAGTCCCGCCGCCGCGGCGGCGAACCCGCACTGCGGAATAATCCCAAGAAGGCCTCCCAGTACAGGACCGGCCTTTCCGGCGCGGTAAATCGCCATTTTTGTACGGCGGCTCATCTTATGTTCCATATATTCCACCGCCAGATAGGACAAAAACAAAAACGGCAGAAGCTTCGCACAGTCAGTGATGCTGTCCGCCAGAATTTCCAGCATAAAAGATCCACCTTTCCATTCCCGCAGATAGGAATTATTATACACCTGTCAAAATACAATGTCATTCACTTTTTGCCAAAGTCCTTCCTACTTTTGCGCAGACGAACGAAAAGATTGTCGTTCCGACAACCTTTCCGCATTCTTTCTGATTCTTCTGTCCGATCAGCTGACCCAGCAGCACCGTGGTGCCGACTGCCAGCCCGGCAATCACCAGCGTGACCATATGCATGATCTGCGATTCCGCCAAGACCGCGGCTTTCCGCCCGCCTCACGCCTGAAAGCCTGCCTGTTCCTTCGCTATCATGCTCTTCAGGCTCTCCAGTATCCCGCGCATCTGATATTTCAGAAGGAACGCCGCATTGTAGCATTCCGGATACATGTTTTTCATGACCACAAGAAGAGGCATCACATACTGCTCCGTCTCTTCGATATATTCCACAATCTTTTTTCTCGGAAAACTGAACGCCATCGTCGAAATATTGTTGCACCGGTCGATCACCTTCACGATCGTGGCAACCCGATCCTGCGGAATCTCCGCAAAATATCTGGCTTTCGCCTGTTCCTTTGTCTCCCCGTCCAGCACTTCAAACGTAAGCCTGTCCAGAGATTTTTTTACAGAATCCGTCACCGGCAGTTCATCCGGCGTCACATGACAGTCCTCGCAGACATCGTGCAGCAGCGCTGTGGCCAGAATATCGTCGTCGGAGAATCCCAGCGCAAGACAGTGACACGCCATCATCAGAGGGTGAATGATATAGGGGATCTTCTCCCGGCCTTTGCGTGTCTGCCCGGCATGGTACTGCTTCATCAGGGGAAGGGCCTTCATCGTCTGATTCAGGTTCCTGGCAACGGCGGCGGAACGGACAAACGTATACATATTTTTCTCTGAAAACATCCGCTCCTTCGGTCTCCAGGAGTCTATTTCTTCCTTCTGCCCGTCTTCCGGCTCATCATCCCATACAGCCTGTTCCTGCTTTGGATATTCTTTTATAACATCTCTCTTTTTTTCCGCCTGTCCTTCCACCAGAAAAGTCACAGACGTATGGAGAGCTCCCGCAATCTTTTCCAGTCTGTCGATATCCGGCGCGTACTCCTCTCTCTCCCAGCTGCTCACCGCCTGAAAAGAAACGCCCACGCGCTTGGCAAGCTCGTTCTGAGTAAGCTGCAGCTCTCTTCGCTTTTTTGCAATCCTTCTTCCTATGTCCATAGTCAGATCTCCTTATATAAGTGGTGCTGCTTAGGGGAACAGTAACAATCATAACACTTATATCGGGTATTTCCAGCAAGTACTGCCTGAAAGATCCTCTCAAGCACACCTTGATGTTATCAAAAGAAGTCATAATAAGCAATACGATTTTTATAATATTATTAAGATATAAATCATACTTCATCTAAATGCAGAACCGCCGGAAGACCGGCACGCTTTCGCTGCTTTTTCGGCCCTCCGGCGGCATGATATCTTATCTTAATGTATGCGCGGACTCACATGAGAAAGTCTGCGAAAATCCTGTTAAAGGAGCGGTATGAGCCTGCCCGGTTCAGTCGCTCTCGTCAAGCCCTTTCTCCTCTTCCTTCTGAATCTCCGGGAACGCGGAGAGCATCGGCTTCACGCTGCTGTCATGTTTGATTTTTCTCGCGACATAGTTCGCGGTGATCTTATAGACAATCGGTGAGAGCGAGAGGACGCCGATCAGGTTGGGGATCGCCATCAGACCGTTGAACGTATCCGACAGGCTCCACGCAAGATCAAGCTGCATCACCGCTCCAACCGCGATGAATACGATAAAGATCACGCGGTAGATGATCGTCGCGCTCGTTCCGAACAGATATTCAAACGCCTTTGTCCCGTAATGGCTCCAGCCAAGCACGGTCGAGAACGCGAACAGCAGGATCGCAATCGCAATAAACATCGGACCGACCTTGCCAAATACGGTTGCAAACGCCTGCCCCACGAGAGCGGAATCCTCCGCCGTGCTCAGGACAGCGCCCGTCTCAAGATCCACAAGTCCGGAGGAAAGCACCGTGAACGCAGTCAGGCTGCAGACCACGATCGTATCCGCGAACACTTCAAAGATACCCCACATACCCTGACGGACCGGCTCCTTTACGTTGGAGCTGGAATGTACCATAACGGAGGAACCAAGACCTGCCTCGTTGGAGAACACGCCTCGCTTCATACCCCAGACAACTGCCATCTTCACGCCGGAACCGACGATGCCGCCGCCGACTGCCTTCAGCGCGAACGCGCCTTTGAAAATCGCGCCGAATACCGCGCCGAACTGATTAATATTTACGATACAGACGACAAGCGCGCCAATGATATAAACAATCGCCATGAACGGAACGAGCTTCTCCGCCACGGCTGCGATTCTTTTAATGCCGCCGATAACCACAAGGCCCGCAAGCACCATCAGGACAACGCCGGTCACTATCTTCGGAATGCCGAATGCCGACAGCATATTGCCGGAGATAGAGTTGATCTGACTCATGTTACCGATACCGAACGATGCCAGCAGGCAGAAGAGGGAAAACAGAACCGCCAGAACCGCGCCGATCGTCTTGCAGCCCGGTTTGGAGCCAAGTCCGTCGCGCAGATAGTACATCGCGCCTCCGCTCCACTCGCCGCGCTCGTTTTTCTTACGGTAAAAGATACCGAGCACATTCTCGGAATAGTTCGTCATCATGCCGAAGAATGCCACGATCCACATCCAGAAGATCGCGCCCGGACCTCCGGAGATCAGTGCCGTCGCAACGCCGACGATATTTCCGGTTCCGATCGTCGCCGCCAGCGCCGTACACAGAGACTGGAACTGCGTGATCGTGTGATCATCCCGTCCCGTATGCTTTGTGATATGTTTGTCTGTGAAAATACTGCCGAACGTGTGCTTCATCCAGAAGCCGAAATGCGTGAGCTGGAACACCTTCGTCAGGCAGGTCATCAGGATGCCCGTGCCAACCAGAAGCACCAGCATCGGCAGACCCCATACAAAATTATTGATCGCCTCATTTACTTTGGTGATAAATTCTATCATACTTTTCTCCTCTTTTATTTATTTTCCGTTTCATTTCTGCGCATCGCAGTTCTCGGGATTTCAGAAATCACCTCGCGGGACAGTGAAGGTGTGAACCAGAACCTCCGTTATCCCCGCATAAACCTGCTCAGAAATTCCTTCGTCTTATAATTCTGCGGGCTGCTGAAGATCTGCGCCGGATCTCCTTCCTCCTCGATGATCCCGTCCGACATGAACACGACATGGCTCGATACGTCGCGCGCGAACGCCATCTCATGCGTCACGATGATCATGGTCAGGCCTTCCTTCGCAAGCTGCTTCATGACATCGAGAACCTCCCCCACCATCTGTGGGTCGAGCGCCGAAGTCGGCTCGTCAAACAGCAGCAGCTCCGGTTCCATCGCCAGCGCCCGCGCGATCGCGACGCGCTGTTTCTGCCCGCCGGAGAGCTGGCGCGGCTTCGCGTTGATATACGGCGCCATCCCGACTTTTTTAAGAAACGCGAGCGCGCTCTCCCTTGCTTCCTCTTTCTTTTTCTTCAGCACCTTTATCTGACCGATCATGCAGTTGTCCAGAACCGTCATGTTGTTGAACAGATTGAAGCTCTGAAATACCATCCCGACCTTGGCCCTGTAGGCCGCGGCCTCCTTATGCAGGTTCGCGATATCCCGGTCGTGGTAGAGAATTTCTCCCGTCGTGGGCGTCTCAAGCAGATTCAGACAGCGCAGAAGCGTTGATTTCCCGGACCCTGAGGCGCCGATGATGCAGGTGACATCCCCGGTCGAGACAGAAAAATCGATATCCTTCAGGACAACATTCTTCCCAAAGGTTTTGCTCAGGTGGCTGATTTTGATAACCTGTTCCTGGTTCCCCTGGTTCATCACTGTGCATCCTCCTTGTCTCTGTCCCCGCTATAGTTGTACAGCCCGCTCGTATGCACGAGCGTGTCCGTCGTCGCAAGGTCATAATTATCGCTGCCATCCATCTTCTTCTCCCAGAAACGAAGCAGACGGGAACACGTAAATGTCAGGGCAAAGTAGACAACCATCGCGACAGTGAACGCTTCAAAATAGGTATACAGCGCTCCTGCCACTCCGTTCGTCGCGTAGAACAGCTCGACGATACCGATCGTGGAAAGCACGCATGTATCCTTGATATTAATGATCAGGTTGTTGCCGATCTGGGGCATGATATTCCGGAGTGCCTGCGGCAGAATGACATACAGCATCGTCTGCACATGCGTCATTCCGATCGCCTTCGCGCCCTCCGTCTGCCCCGGATCGATCGACAGAATGCCGCCCCGGACCGTCTCCGCCATATAGGCTCCCGTATTGATCGAGACGATAAAAAACGCCGCGAACCACATGGACATGTTGATGTGGAACACAACCGACGAACCGAAATAGATGAACATCGCCTGCGCCATCATCGGCGTTCCCCGGAAAACCTCCACGTACGCGCCCAGGACAAACCACACGATTCTCAAAACTATCTTTTTGATCAGCTTATCCTTCTTCTCAAGCGGTATCGTCTGCACGATGCCGACCGCGAAACCGATCAGACAGCCGATAAACGTGCCGACGACCGCTATGATCAT
>CANQEC010000142.1 GCA_947594335.1 uncultured Lachnospiraceae bacterium | reverse complement strand
CTGCGGCTGTTATGTGGAGCTGCGTGCGGCGATGAAGAAGAACTCCTGCCCGCTGGGGAAGCCGGCGTGGGTGAGGGCCGAAGAAGGCGGAAGCCGGGCAGATTACGATTGAGATTCAGGTACGGAATATCCGGCGGGGCAGATGGAATCTTGTGCAGGGACAGTGCTGCGGGAGGAAATTTCGACAGGTTTGCCTGGCAAAGGAGTGTGGAGGCCAGAACAGAGTGAAGAGCGCAGCCTGCTCACGCGTAAAAAATGTCTCCCTCATGAATGAGGGCATGGGGGTCTGATGAGAAGAAGGAGGAATATAACATGCAGAAATTTGCGAAGATGGTAATCGACAAGGATTTTCGCATATCCGAGATTGACAAGAGGGTTTACGGCTCTTTTATTGAGCATCTGGGACGTGCGGTGTATGAGGGAATCTATCAGCCGGGACATCCGACGGCGGATGCGGACGGGTTCCGGCGCGATGTGATGGAGCTTGTGAAGGAGCTGAATGTTCCGATCGTGCGCTATCCGGGCGGAAATTTTGTCTCCAGCTTTGTCTGGGAGGACAGCGTGGGACCTGTGGAACAGCGGCCGGAACGCCTGGAGCTGGCGTGGAGAAGCCTTGAGACGAACGAGATCGGCGTCAACGAGTTTGCAAAGTGGACGAAAGCGGTCGGTGCCGATATTATGATGGCAATCAACCTCGGGACGCGCGGCGTGGCCGACGCCTGCAATCTGCTGGAGTACTGCAATCATCCGTCAGGGACGAAATACTCCGATCTGCGTATCAGCCACGGCGTGAAGGAGCCGCACAATATCAAGACATGGTGTCTCGGGAACGAGATGGACGGTCCGTGGCAGCTCGGCGCAAAGACCCCGGTGGAGTACGGACGTCTGGCCTGCGAGACGGCGAAGGCGATGAAGCTGATCGATCCGACGATTGAACTTGTCTCCTGCGGAAGCTCGAACACGGGTATGCCGACCTTCCCGCAGTGGGAGGCGACGACGCTGGAGCACACGTATGATTATGTGGACTACGTCTCTCTGCACCAGTATTTCGGCAACCGCGACAACGACACCGAGGACTTCCTGGCGCTCTCGATGGAGATGGATCACTTTATTAAGACTGTCATCTCCGTGTGTGATTTTGTGAAAGCGAAGAAGCGCGGAAAGAAGGATATCAACCTGAGCTTCGACGAGTGGAACGTCTGGTTCCATTCCGACGCCGAGGACGACGATACGATGAAGAACCGTCCGTGGCAGCATGCTCCGGCGCTTCTCGAGGATCACTATACATTTGAGGACGCGCTGCTGGTCGGCCTGATGCTGATCACGCTGATCAAACATTCCGACCGCGTGAAGATGGCCTGCCTGGCGCAGCTTGTCAACGTTATCGCTCCGATCATGACGGAGAAGGACGGCGGCGCGTGGAAGCAGACGATTTACTATCCGTATCTGCATGCGTCGCGCTTTGGACGCGGCACGGCGCTCCAGCCGGTGCTTGCATCCTCGAAGCATGACACAAAGAGCTACACGGATGTCACGGATATTGATTCCGTGGCCGTCTGGAATGAGGAGGCAGATGAGCTGACGATCTTTGCGGTCAACCGCGATCTGAAGGACGATATCGTTCTGACGTGCGATATCGGAAACTTCGAGGGGTACAGCCTGATCGAGCATATCGTTCTGGAATGCGGGGATCTGAAGGCGGCGAACAGCGCGCTGCGCCAGACGGTTGCTCCGAAGGCCTGCACGGAGACGAAAGTTGACGGAAGAACCGTGACGAGCAGCCTGCACAAGGCCTCCTGGAATGTGATCCGCCTTGGCAAGAGATAGAGCAAAGTTATAACTGAAACCCGGCGAAAGACTGCAGACACAGAAAGGAAAATGGAGAATGAGAATTTACAGGGCAAAGGATTACCTGGACCTGAGCAGAAAGACGGCGCGGATTATTGCGGCGCAGATCATCATGAAGCCGGACTGTGTACTCGGACTGGCGACAGGTTCATCACCGGTCGGCGCGTATGAGATGCTTGTAAACTGGTACGAGGAGGGGGATCTTGATTTTTCGAAGGTCACAACGGTGAATCTGGACGAGTACAGAGGCCTTTCGCGCGAGAATGAGCAGAGCTATGATTATTTTATGCAGAAGCATCTGTTTGGGAAAGTAAATATTGACAGAAGCAGGACGTTCCTGCCGGACGGGACGGCGGCGGATGGCGAACAGGAGTGCCGCAGATATGACGGGATCATACAGTCGGTTGGAGGCGTTGATCTGCAGCTGCTTGGCATGGGACATAACGGACATATCGGGTTTAATGAGCCCGGCGGCTTTTTTGAGAAGGGGACGCACTGCGTGGACCTGGCGGAGAGTACGATCCGCGCGAACCGCAGATTTTTTGAGTCGGAGGAGGAGGTTCCGCGCCAGGCCTACACGATGGGGATCGGAACGATCATGGCGGCGCGCCGGATTCTGCTGATCGTTTCCGGAAAGGAAAAGGCGGAGGTTTTAAGCCGGGCTCTTTCTGGACCGGTCACCCCCGAAGTGCCGGCCTCCATCCTGCAGTTCCACAGGGATGTGACCGTTGTGGCGGACGAGGAGGCGCTGTCCTGCTGTACCCTCTGAAGATCCGGACGGGGCCGTGAGTCAGTCAGAGAGAAGGAAACATGCTTTGCGGGCAGAAAAGGCGGGCGGTAATCTTATGGAAAATGAAATAAAGCGGGAATTCAGAGACGGGCAGGTCTTTTTGGAGACGGGTCATTTTGAGCGCGCTTCCGTCTATACCGCGGGAGAGCGGATCGTGAGCAGAGAGGAGTATCTGGCGTCGTCTCTGCCGGAGGAGATCCTGGACGTGCGGGACTGCCATGTGATTCCGGGGCTGACGGATATACATTTTCACGGCTGCATGGGAAGCGACTGCTGCGACGGCACAGAAGAAGCGTTCCGCGTGATCGCGAAGTATGAGCTGAGTCAGGGCGTGACGTCAATTACGCCCGCGACGATGACGATGCCGGAGGAGGTTCTGGCCAGGATCTGCGAAACTGTGAAGAATTTTGAGTATAAAAAGGGCGCGGACATCTGCGGGCTGTATATGGAAGGCCCGTTTATCAGCAGGGAGAAGAAAGGCGCCCAGAATGAGGCTTATATCCGACGCGCGGACACGGCGATGCTCGCGCGGCTGCAGGAAGCGGCAGGCGGGAAAATCCGTACGGTTGTGGTGGCTCCCGAGACAGAAGGAGCGATGGACTTTATCCGTGCCTGCCGCGGAAAGCTGAATATCTCTCTGGCGCACACGAATGCGGATTATGAAACTGCCAGGGAAGCGTTTGCCTGCGGCGCGTCGGAGCTCACCCATCTGTATAACGCGATGCCGCCGCTCGCGCACCGGGCTCCCGGGCCCATAGGGGCGGGAGCCGATGATGAACGCTGCATGGCCGAACTGATCTGCGACGGCGTACATGTCCATCCGGCGATGGTGCGGGCCGCGTTCCGTCTGTTTGGGGATGACCGTATCATTATGATCAGCGACAGCATGAGGGCGGCGGGGATGGGCGACGGTGAGTATGATCTCGGCGGACAGAAGGTCACGGTGCGGGGGAATCTCGCGCTGCTGGAAGACGGAACAATCGCCGGGTCGGTCACCAGCCTTTTGGACTGTATGCGAAAGGCCGTAAAAGAGATGGGGATTCCTCTTGCGAGCGCCGTGAAATGCGCCGCCGTCAATCCGGCCCGCGCGGTCGGAATCATTGGGGACTATGGGATGCTCGCGCCGGGGAAATATGCGAATATCCTGGTTCTCGACGGGAATCTGGAACTGAAAAAGGTCTGTCACCGTGGGCAGCTGTGCTAAAATAAATGAAGAAAATCCTGTGCAAAAATCGTCCCGCAAGGCAGCGGACGTGCAAACGGTAATCTTGAATATTCATAAGAGAAAGGAGCAGGAATGAGTTGTATTGTCATTGGAATTGCAGGAGGAACAGGATCCGGAAAATCCACCTTTACAAACAGGCTGAGAGATCAGTTCGCGGATGATATCGCCGTCGTATATCACGATAATTATTATAAACGTCAGGATGACGTTCCGTTTGAGGTGCGCAAAAAGGTCAATTACGATCATCCGGACGCGCTTGAGACGGATCTTCTGATCCATCATCTGAAGGAGCTGAAGGCGGGAAGAGCGGTTGACTGTCCTGTCTACGATTACAGCGAGCATAACCGTTCCGATAAAACAATACACATCGAGCCTAAAAAGATCATCGTGATCGAGGGGATCCTTCTGCTTTCCGATCCAGAGCTGCGCAGTCTGATCGATATCAAGATTTACGTGGAGGCGGACGCGGACGAGCGGATTCTGCGCAGGATCGTGCGGGACGTCAGGGAGCGGGGGCGCGACCTCGACAATATTGTGGAGCAGTATCTGACAACCGTAAAGCCGATGCATTATCTCTATGTGGAACCTACCAGGGCAATGGCGGATATCGTTATCAACAGCGGGAAAAATGATGTGGCGTTTGACATTGTACAGTCGAAGATACAGCTGCTGCTTAGCGGACAGGGAACATAAAAGACCGGATGGAATCCGCGGAAATTTTGCCGCCGCCGCATTTTCCGGCGGCATGCAAAGACGCGGCGGCGTATTGTCTGCGGGAATAAAACAGAATGAGGAGCAACTTATGGAAGAATTGATCATTTTGGGGACAGGAAACGCGAATGTGACGAAATGCTACAATACTTGCTTTGCGGTTAAAAGCGGGGAAGAATATTTTCTGGTGGATGCGGGCGGCGGAAACGGGATCCTGCGGCAGCTTGAGCTGGCCGAAATCCCCATGGAGAAGATTCATCATATCTTCCTGAGCCATGAGCACACGGATCATCTGCTTGGCATGATCTGGATGATCCGCATGATCGCGCAGCGCATAAAGCAGGGCAGATATGAGGGGAAACTCCATATCTACATGCACAGTGATCTGATTGAGCCTCTGATGACGATCGTGCGTCTGACCGTCCAGGGCAAGTTTGTGAAGCTGATCGGGGATATGATTCTTCTTCACCCGCTTGAAGACGGGGACCAGGCGCAGATTCTGGATTACTGCCCGGTATTTTTCGATATCCGGTCAAAAAAGGCGAAGCAGTACGGGTTTACGATGCGGCTTAAAAACGGCAGGAAATTTACGTTTGCCGGCGATGAACCCTGCCGGGAGTGGGAGTACGAATATGCGAAAGACGCCGACTGGCTGCTGCATGAGGCTTTCTGCCTGTACCGGGACCGGGATATCTACAAGCCGCATGAGAAATTCCACACGACGGTAAAAGAGGCGTGCGAGACGGCGGAAAAGCTTCATGTGAAGAACCTGATCCTTTATCACACGGAGGATCGGAACTACGAAAACCGCAAGGAACTTTATACCGCGGAAGGAAAGCCGTATTTCTCCGGAAATCTTTACGTACCGTATGATCTTGAGAGATTTGAATTATAAATAAAAATGTGCCTTGGGCACATTTTTATTCAGCCACTACTTGACAATGCAAGGTACTTGGTATAATATAAATATAAAAGAGCAGTCGAAAAAAGGAGACGATTATGAATCCTCAGTTTAAGAAAGGTGTGCTGGAGATGATCGTTCTGGTAGCGGTCAGCCGCAGGGACATGTACGGCTACGAGCTGGTATCCGAGGTGTCGCAGGTGATCGACGTGAATGAGGGGACGATCTATCCGCTGCTGAAACGTCTGACGAATGAACATTATTTTGAGACATATCTGCGCGAGTCGTCGGAAGGTCCGCCGCGGAAATATTACCACCTGACGGCGTCCGGCGTGCTGTACCGGGAGAAACTGGTCGCCGAGTGGAATGGATTCTGGAAGAATGTCAATAATTACCTGGAGGGGGATGCAGATGAGTAAGGAAGAATTTTTGCAGGAGCTTGAACGGAAGCTGCATGTGCTGAATGAACAGGAACGACGGGATGTTCTGGAGGATTACGCGCAGCACATCGATCTGAAGATCAAAAACGGACAGGCGGAAGAGGAGGCGGTCCGCAGCCTGGGGGATCCCGGAGAGCTGGCGGCGGAACTGTTTGACGTTTACCATATCAACTCGGAGTACGCATCCGATTCCCACGCGGCGGGAAATGCCGGGGAAAACCGGCATGACGGGCAGGAGGATCCGGCGCAGCCTCCGGAGCGGAGGAAAGGGTTTATCAGAAAGCTTCCGGGCCGGGCCGCCGAGGCTGCAGCCGCCGGCCGCGAGAAAAGAAGAGCTGCCCGTGCGCAGAAAAGCGAGGAGCGCAGGCTGAAAAGGGAGGCGGGTGAAAAAGCAGGGAAAGGGAGGAAGAAAATGGATAGAAAAAAGCAGGGATACCGGCAGGGGAGAAACGTTGTTTCGCGCGCGCTGGCGCGCTTTGCCGGCATGGTTTGGACGTGCATTTTGTTTTTTTGCAAAGCCTGC
>CANQEC010000141.1 GCA_947594335.1 uncultured Lachnospiraceae bacterium | reverse complement strand
GGAGCGGAAGTATCAGCAGAAGAAGGGATGCTCCTGGACGAAATGGAGACCGGGGAAGAAGATATTGTTGAGCTGGGCGATGATGAGTATGGGATCATGCCGGTTTCGATGACGGATGGGCAGGATCTGAAGCTGGAGTTGTATTTTTTGGATACGGACACTAGACAAGAACTAAAAGATAAAGAACTGCAGTTTACCGGAATTTATGAGGGAAATGAAAATACGTGGGGTGCCTGTACAACAAAGCGGGTAATTGCAGAAAATGGTGAGGAGTCAGAAATTGATTTTTCTCATATTAATATTATTTATAGTCTTCAAAATAGCAGTGTAAAAAACAGGAATTTATATATAGTGTCTCCGATAGATGATAATTATCAGATTGAAGAATGGGAATTAGAAATATCAGATGATGCAACATTAGGTGAAAAAAAGGTCTCGGAAATAATAAAAAATAATCCTGATTCATCAAGTATAAATAAAAACGGCATAGTGGTTCAGGGGAGTAATAAATTTGATTTTGGACAATCAGTAGAAGAAATAGATGAGAAAAAGGTTTCTATTATAAGGATTAAATCTAACAATACCAGAAAAAACGGCATGATTCCCAGCCTGAAAATAGGTTTTGTTGTTAAAAAGAAGAGTGAAGAAAAAATAGAAGAACCAGTAACTTTGCAAGTGCAGCCGGCGGATCAGGCAAGTACAAAAATACCGGAGGGGGAATTAGAGCTTACATTAAAGAGCGGAAATGATAGGGGCCAGGAATATCCAGGAGTTGAGCAGGCGGATAAGAGCATCCAGCTGTCTCAGCTGCTGAGCGAGCTTCCTGAAGAAAGTGCGGCTGATCCCTATACGATTACAGTCAAGCAGACAGGATTGGTAAATGGAGAAAACGAGTACAGGGTATCTGACTGGCTGATCGGAAAGGATAAACCTGATACAAGCATCAATGCAATTAAAGTAAATGAGAAAACAAATCCTTTTGAAAATTATGGATATGAGATATCGGAAGACGGAAGCATACTTACAATTACAGTGCCGGATAAAAACAGCCTGAAGAGTTTTACGGTAAAGCCTGTCTTAAAATCTGTAGGCGGGTATAAGATAAAAATAAAAACAGAGCCGGCGGCTGCAGGGATTGAATTTGAAAAATATACAGTAAATAATGAGAATCCCATTGAACTGAAAGGGTCTGAAGCAGTAGTTAATTACAGTGAAGAAGATATTTCTGCTTCAGGAGGCATTAGCTGGGAATTATATTTAAAAAATACTTATTTTAAAGAAGCATATGAAAATTTAAGATGTATTTTGATGGCCGGAGAAGAAACTGTTAAGACGGCAATAATGGGGGATGCAGGACAAAAGTGGAATGACGGATGGGCATCTGGCAATAATGCAACGTTGGGTTTTTCAGATGTACTGAAAATCTTAGTCTGGGGAATAAAGGAAGAAAAATATGAACTAGGCAATATAAACCTCAAGATCATGGCGGATAAGAGTGATGTTCCAATGTCCCTGGAGCAAAACAGGGAAGCGGCCGCGTCGTTCTCCTATACATTGAAACAGGGGGAGCAGGTTGTTGAAAGTAATGAAAATCTGAGCCTTTCCAGTCAGGAACCGCAGACGTTTTTCACCTTGCTTGCCAAAGACGGAGCAGTAGCAGGAGTGAAGCAGGCTCTGTTGGATAAAGAGGCAGTTTATCAGTTAGAGATAAAACTGAATAGCTGGGATCAGAATTTTGATTTCAAAAACTGGACGGTCAATGGAAAAGAGATCGGGGAGCTCGGCTATCCGGAGCGGTTCCAGGCTCAGGCATCGGAAGACGGTCAGACTTTGACCATCTCCGCTCCGGGAGCGTACCTTCCGGTTCTGAAGATCGGGGCAGCTTTTGAGGGCGCGCTTCAGATGGAACTGAAGGTGAGGAAGCCGGAAAGCAATGACAAGCTGAACTACAGCCTGTCTCTGGAAGATACGACGGCCGGAGGGAAAAAGATGCTGCTGAACAGCCAACAGGAAGGTTCCGGTTATATCGAAAGAAGTTTTGTTGAGGCAGGACACAGCTATATCCTGCAGGCGGAAGCGCTGCGTGCAGGCAAAGCGGCAGGAAGCAGGCCTGATGATGATATTTATGGTTCCAACTACCTGTGTGGATGGAATGTAAGCGACAATCTGAAAGATCTTTGTGAGAAGAACAAGGGAAATGGATGGGAGATCCGTCCGGTTCTTTCGGAGGGATATACGTATGGGTATGAGACGTTGGAAGTGGCCTTTACCGGAGAGCAGTTCCTTTCCTACATGGAAAGCCTGAAAGCGGAGGGAAAGACAGAAGAAGCAGTATGGGAATTCCAGGTACTCACGGATCAGATTACAGATGATTCCCCTGCGACATATACAGCGACTGTCAGCGTGAGCGACAGTGCGCTGGGCGAGGCGAAGGCAGAGTTTGTGAAGAACACGGCGCTGGATGAAGATATCGCGGCAAGCGTTTGGAACCTGAAAGTAAAGCCGAAGTCTGATAAAAAGGCGCTCCAGTACTGGAACAGGAAACAGAAAGGAACCGATTTCTGGGAGAAAGAAGAAGGCTCTGACGGCTGGTATCGCTATCAGGTAATTCTTACAGAGGATACAGAGTATCAGGCGGTGATCGGAGAACTTCCGATTGCGTTTGCTGGTGACTATATCGGGACATTCCCGGTGGATGAGGATTACTTGGGATACAGTGGTTCGGAGTGGAGAAAACTGGATAGTATTGAGAATGGTGTTTATCTGGGGTTTGATGCACTGGAGTATCAGATTGAAAACAGTGTCGAAATGAAGGCATATGAACCAACAGCGCTGCTGTTCCAGATGGATATGCCGTATATGAAAGGCTTTGATATCACGTTCCGCTTTTATAAGGGAAGTGATACGAAAAGGGAACCATTTAAGGAGGCAAAATGTGCCGGAACTACAAATGCAGGATTAAAAAGGATACTTGTTGGTGTGGATTCCCTGCCGGATACGGAACAAATCACGGTTACAGCAGAGGTGTCAGATGGCCGTACTGCCTTGAAGACGTATCGATTGTATAAAAAACCAGTTGTCAATGACGCAGAAAAAGGAGATTACGTCCAGCAGCTCCGCTCAGTTTATGATGAGGGAATTAGGAAGATCAATGATAAGCATGGAGCCAGCAGCGTTTACAGTTCCGCGTATGTCATGCTGCGTTATGAGTACCAGAAGGCCGTGGCGGAAATTGCGTCTTTGGAGAAAGAAGAAGCCAAAGCAAGATTTGAGAAGGAAAAAGAAATACTGAAAAGTATTGGAAACGAGATTATATCGGAAGATGTAGGTATCCGTGTTTCCGGATTTGGCCAGGTAGTGGCGATGCCGGAAGGGGTGACAATAGAAAAAGCAATCTGCGCTCTGCTGGAAAAGGTAAATCCGGGCGGATGGATTTTTGAAGTATATCCGAATGCGTTTGGAATGTGGGTAAATAAGGTTGATACAACAGGAGGAACCGGAGTCCAGACGATAGCGACTCAGCAGAAAGGTTCATGGCAGTACAAGATCCGCGGATATAACAAAGATAAAAAGATTTATCAGGAATATGCGCCGCTTGGCGTCAGCGGCCAGATCATGCTGGACGGTGATTTTGTTACGGCAGGGGTTGGGGAAGAAGAGTGGATGTTCCAGTGTCTTGGAATCTGCCGGGGGCCGGAAGCTGAGAAAAAAGCGAGAGAAGAAGGACTTGCTGCTGTGGCAGGCGAGTACGACGTAGATATGGAAAAGCTGCGTCAGGCTCCATTCCCGAAACCGATCAGCGACTGGATCGACGCGATCAACGAGATCGCCCCAGTGACGACGGGAAGCAGCTTTGGACATAGTTACCAAACATCTTTGATCAAAGCTACTGCCGAAGTAGCGGCAAAGATTCAGAAAGCAGAAAGTCTGCAGCCCACAGGTATTTACATGAAAAGAATGTCAAACTCCGAGTGGGGAAAGGCGATCTCCAGTATGATTACCAGATTTAATGCGCTGTCAGGCGAGGGGATCGAAGGGCTGGATAAGGATCCGGATGACAACCGAACGGGCGTCCAGAACTATCTTATTGAAAACGTTGTGGAGAATGAGTCATTCGGATACGGAAATGAGTGGGATGTATTCGCGCTTGCGCAGAGTGATAAACTTGATGCGGAAACCTCACAGAAATATATCAGCAGTCTTGAAGAGAAACTGGAGTCCGGTATATTTGACAGCCTTGGTGATGTGGCGGAAGGAGAAGAACTCGGAGGCTATACGGAGTATGAACGTGTCGTGCTTGCCCTGACGTCTCTTGGGAAGGATGCTTCCAGTTATACGGCGGGAAACGGAAAAACATATGATTTTATCGAAAAACTTCTTGATTATGACAGTGTTGCCGCGCAGGGATTGAACGCCGTGGATTACGCGCTGCTGGCGCTGGACGCGGGCGGTTATGACAGCGGCAACCAGGAGATCCGCAGACGTTATGTCCGGTATATCCTGGATATGGAGCTTTCCGGCGGCGGCTGGAACCTGACAGGGCTTGGCAGCGCCGAGACGGATATGACAGCGATGACGCTCCAGGCGCTCGCACCGTACCGAAAAGGTCAGAATACTGCGGTCAGCGCTGGTATGGAGGATCTGGAGGAAGAAGTGGAGAATGCAGTCGGACGCGGCCTCACAGTACTCCAGGGGATGCAGAGCGACCTGTACGGGGATTTTGGTTATGAAGGTTCCTACAATGCGGAGAGCACCGCGCAGGTGCTGGTGGCGCTCTGCACGCTGGGGATCGACGGCGGGACAGCCGAAGGATGGACGACCGAGTATGGCGGCTCCGTGTTGGCAGGACTCCTGCATTACTATCAGGCGATCGAAGGTCGGGACGACGTGGGTGCGTTCCTGCACGCAGAGGGCGGAAGCATCGACGCGATGGCGACTCAGCAGGCGGCCTATGCGCTGGAGGCGTACCGGAGATTTAAAGATAAGGAAAAGGGCCTGTATGATATGACGGACAAGGTAACCCCAGCTGTTTCCCATAAATATGATGTTACCGTGAACAAAACGGAGGGCGGAGCGCTAACAGCCAGCCCGGCATCTGGTGTTTTGCCAGGTGCGTATGTGACAGTAGCAGTATTGGTGGAGGATGATTATACACTTGCTTCCCTGAAGATGAATGGGAAGGAGATAACGCTGGAAGAAGGTACGGGAGCATATAAATTCCTGATGCCTGCCGCCGCCGCGACAGTGGAAGCGAAATTTACAGTGAAAGAACATGCCCACACGTATGATGAAGGGAAGGTTACGCAGGAAGCCGGATGTGAGAAGGCAGGCGAGCTGACCTACACCTGTACGATATGCGGGGAGACAAAGACGGAAAAGATCCCGGCAATGGGCCACGCCTTTGGCGAGTGGACGACAACAAAGGAACCGACCGCGACGGAGAAAGGAGTCCAGGAGCGTAAGTGCGAGAACTGCGGCGAAGTGGAGAGCAGAGAACTTCCGAGCACAGGCCATGAGCACAGCTATGACGAAGGAAAAGTCACAAAGGAAGCGGGCTGTGAGGAAGCAGGCGAGCTGACTTATACCTGTACGATATGCGGGGAGATAAAGACAGAGGAAATCCCGGCGACAGGCCACGCCTTTGGCGAGTGGACGACGACAAAGGAACCGACCGCGACAGAAAGCGGAGCCCAGGAGCGTAAGTGTGAGAAGTGCGGAGAAGTGGAAAAGAAAACTCTTCCGAATACGGCCCATAAACACAGCTATGACGAAGGAAAAGTCACAAAGGAAGCCGGATGTGAGACGCCGGGCGAGCTGACCTACACCTGCAAAGAGTGTAAAGAAACCATGACGAAGGAGATTCCGGCCACAGGCCATAAGTTTGGGAAGTGGCTTACGACGAAGTCTCCGACCATGACAGAAGCTGGTATACAGATACATACCTGTGAAACGTGCGGTGCAGTGGAGAGCAGGGCGATTCCGATGATATCCCATGAACACAGTTATGGGGAATGGAAAGTTACAAAAGACCCGACTGCCACAGAGGATGGTACAAAGGAGCGAACCTGTGAAGAGTGCGGCGCGGTAGAAAGTCAGGTAATCCCGAAGAAAGACCACACGCACAGCTATGATAAAGGAATTATCACAAAGAAGCCGGGCTGTGAGGAAACTGGTGTTAAGACGTACACCTGCACGGTATGCGGAGAGACAAAGAAAGAAGAAATTCCGGAAACAGGCCACAGTTTCAGCAAGTGGACAACCACAAAGGAAGCGTCTCCGACAGAAGAGGGATTCCAGACACGGATCTGTGAGAACTGCGGGATGGTGCAGGGCAGAGTGATCAACAAACAGACGGTGCAGGAAGACCCGAAAGATCCGGACAGCTCTGATGAGCCGTACCTGCCGCCTGCACAGTATTATGACCCGTATATCACGCTGAATCTTTCTGAGATTACACTCCAGACCGGGCAGTCTACGGCGGAGGTGAAAGTGCTGGAGATGAAGGG
>CANQEC010000140.1 GCA_947594335.1 uncultured Lachnospiraceae bacterium | reverse complement strand
AACAGTTTCCCGCTACGGCCTGATCGCTTACGGGTCGTCGCTTGACCAGATCGGGCCGATCGCGAAGGACGTTTCGGACTGCGCGGCAATCCTTGAGACGATCGCGTCCTGCGACAAAAAGGACAGCACCTCCGTGAAGAGGGAGGACTGCGATTTTACCTCGGCGCTTGTTGATGACGTAAAGGGACTGAAGATCGGGATCCCGTCCGATTATCTGGCGGCAGGCCTGGATGAAGAAGTAAAGAAGGCGATCCTGAAGGCGGCCGATGTGCTGAAGTCAAAGGGCGCGCAGGTTGAGGAATTTGATCTCAGCCTTGTCGAGTACGCGATTCCCGCGTACTATGTGATCGCGTCGGCGGAGGCAAGCTCGAACCTGTCAAGATTCGACGGCGTCAAATACGGCTACCGCGCCGAGAAGTACGAAGGGCTTCACAGCATGTACAAGAGAAGCCGCTCGGAGGGTTTTGGAGAGGAAGTAAAGCGCAGGATCATGCTTGGCTCGTTTGTCTTAAGCTCCGGCTACTACGACGCATATTACCTGAAGGCGCTCCGTACGAAGGCGCTGATCAAGCAGGCGTTTGACCGCGCGTTTGAGAAATATGACGTGATCCTTGGACCGGCGGCTCCGACGACGGCCCCGAAGCTCGGGGAGAGCCTTGCGGATCCGATTAAGATGTATCTGGGCGATATCTATACGATCTCCGTGAATCTTGCGGGACTTCCGGGGATGACGGTGCCGTGCGGGCTTGATTCGAAGGGACTTCCGATCGGCGTGCAGCTGATCGGGGACTGCTTCCAGGAGAAGAAGATCATCCGCGCCGCGTACGCGTACGAGCAGGCGCGCGGCCCGTGGGAGCTGCCCGCGGCCATGCGTTTTGCCGGGGCGGCAGGTGACGGAGAAAAGGATAGTCCAAAGGCCAGTGCGGGACAAACAGGCGGAAATGAAACAAACTGCGCAGGAAAAGCGGACAGAGATGTTTTGGTGAGCTGTGCGGGGAAGATGGATGAACATGTTTCTGCAGCAGGGAAAGGGGGAATCTGAGATGGCAAAACAGTATGAGACGGTGATCGGGCTCGAGGTCCATGTGGAGCTCGCGACAAAGACAAAGATCTTCTGCGGCTGCTCCACCGCGTTCGGGGGAGCGCCGAATACCCATACGTGTCCGGTGTGTACCGGAATGCCGGGTTCTCTCCCTGTATTGAATAAGAAGGTTGTGGAACTGGCCATGGCGGTCGGTCTTGCGACAAACTGCAAAATTCATCAGTTCTGCAAATTCGACCGGAAAAATTATTTCTATCCGGACAATCCGCAGAACTATCAGATTTCCCAGCTCTATCTGCCGATCTGCTACGAGGGCGGCATCGAGATCGAGACGCCTGCCGGGAAAAAGGTGATCGGAATCCACGAGATCCATATGGAGGAGGATGCCGGAAAGCTGATCCATGATGAGTGGGAAGACTGTTCGCTGGTGGACTATAACCGCAGCGGGGTTCCCCTGATCGAGATTGTCTCCGAGCCGGACATGAGGAGCGCCGACGAGGTCATCGCCTATCTTGACAAGCTGCGCCTGATCATCCAGTATCTCGGAGCCTCCGACTGCAAGCTGCAGGAGGGCTCGATGCGCGCCGACGTCAACCTCTCGGTGCGCGAGGCGGGAGCAAAGGAATTTGGAACAAGAACCGAGATGAAGAACCTGAATTCCTTCAAGGCGATCGCCCGCGCGATCGAGGGGGAGCGCGCCCGCCAGATCGAGCTGCTTGAGGAGGGAAAGAAGGTGATCCAGGAGACGCGCCGCTGGGACGACAATAAAGAATCCTCCTATCCGATGCGCTCCAAGGAGGACGCGCAGGATTACCGCTATTTCCCGGATCCTGACCTTGTGCCGGTCATCATCAGCGACGAATGGTTAAATGAGATCAGAAACCGCCAGCCGGAGCTGCGCACGGAAAAGCTGCTGCGCTACAAGACTGAGTTCGACATACCGGACTACGACGCGGGAATCCTGACCGGATCAAAGCGCATGGCGGATATTTTTGAGGAGACGACCGCGATCTGCGGCAAGCCGAAAAAAGTTTCCAACTGGCTTATGGGGGAGACGCTCCGGCTTTTGAAAGAGGAAGGAATGGAGCCGGAGGAGCTTTCCTTCTCGCCGGAAAATCTCGCGAAGCTGATCGGGCTGACTGAGGCCGGGACGATCAGCCAGACCGTGGCGAAAGAGGTGTTTGAAAAAATTTTCCGCGAAGATATCGACCCGGAAGCCTATGTCGAGGAGCATGGACTGAAGACCGTAAACGATGAGAGCGAGCTGCGCCGTGTGGTTGAGGAAGTGATCGCGGCCAATCCGCAGTCCGTCAGCGATTACCGCGGAGGGAAAAAGAAAGCGCTCGGCTTCCTCGTCGGACAGACGATGAAGGCGATGAAAGGAAAAGCGGATCCCGGGGCAGTCAACCGGATGCTCGCAGAGCTGCTTTAAATCGGGTACGGGCCTGCGATCGAGCAGGAGGCGTCTTTTCCTCCTGCCCGCCGCGCGGCCCAGGTGCTGCGTCAGCAGCTGGTTTCCATGCCTGGGCCTGTGCATAAAACCGGATGCCGGAGACAGGATCTCCTGTCTCCGGCAGTTTTTTGCCCTGAGACACAAAAAGCCTTTGGCGGACCACGTATATATGACCGTTATGAGAAAAAAGAAGCTTGTTTCTTATGCCCGGGAGATGTATAATCAAACCAGACCGGAAGCGAAGCCGGGAGCGTAAAGAAATGATACGGGGTGGACGGTATGAACAGAAAATTTCGGAAAATGGGAGCTGGGGTTTTTGCGTTTCTCGGCCTGCTGTGTCTGGCCGGCTGCTCGCGCAGCGTTTTGAATTACCAGATTGCCGAGAGCATCGGCACGCTTGGCAGATATGAAAACAACGAACCGGTGGAGACGCCGAAGATGAAAATGGAGCGGGAGCAAAGAGAGCAGGAGTCGGAGGAGGAGCAGGCGCTCCTTGACGTTCTCGGTCAGGCGGAACAGATCGCGCTTGGCTATGAGTATGAGCAGGCGGTTGCTTTTCTTCAGAATTCCGATATAGATAAGAATGATGACCGCGTTGTCAGCGCGATTGCCGATTACCAGAGCCGGCAGAGCGAAATGTATGAGTATGAGGGAGATATCCCGCATTTAAGCTTTCCCAATCTGATCGTGGATCCGTCGCGGGCGATGGATGACGGCTATGGAGAGCGGATGATCACGCTGAGCGAGTTTGAGAAGATCCTGGACGGGCTGTACGAGAACGGATATTTTCTGATCGACATCCACAGTCTCGTCAAAGAGACGGAGGACGATCAGGGAAATAAGATGCTTGCTTCGAACAATCCGCTGATTCCGGAAGGCAAAAAGCCGCTGATTCTGTCCATCGACAATCTGAATTACAGTCAGATCGAGAACGGAAAGGGGATCGCGACCAGGCTTGTGCTTGACAATAACGGGGAAGTGAAAGCGCTTTACACGGATGAAGGAGGCCACGACCTGACAGGTGATTATGATGTGATCCCTGTCCTGGAAACGTTTATCAGGGAACATCCTGATTTTTCCTTCCAGGGGGCAAAAGGGATCATCGGTGTTTCCGGTTCCCAGGGAGCGTTCGGCTACGCGGTGGAGGAGAGCGGGACAGACGACTATTCGGAAAACCGCCGGACTGTCCGCCGGATCGCCGAGACACTTGTGCAGACCGGCTGGACGTTTGCGTGCGAAAGCTACAGCTATGACCGGCTGGAAAATTATTCGTTTGATCAGCTGACTCAGGATATTACGCACTGGGAGGCGGTGATCGGAAATCTGATCGGAGAGACCGACATACTGATCTTTCCTTACGGTTCCGAGATTGATTATACAAGTGAAAAAGCGGCCTGGCTGACGAATAACGGTTATATATTCATGATCGGCCTGTGGCCGGAAAAAGATTACCGCGAAGTAACTGAGACTTACATGAGGCAGACAAGGCGCATGGTCAGCGGATATGTGTTTGAAAACAGTCCCGGCGTGCTGTCCGACTTTTTCCAGGTCAGTTCCGTCATGGACGAGAGCAGATTTTAAGTTTGAGATCGCAGCAGGAAAAGCAGAATCAGATTTGCAAAGGAGCTGTTTGTATGTTGTATGTGATAAAAAAAGACGGGACACATGAAGAATTTAATGTTCAGAAGATTGTTGTTGCTGTAAATAAATCCGCGGCCCGTATCCTGTATCATTTTTCCGAGGAAGAACTTAAGTTTCTCTGTGATTTCGCGAAAGATAAGGCGGAGTCCCTCGGGAAGGAAGGGATCACGATCCAGGAAATGCACAATATCGTCGAGGGGGCGCTTGAGGCAGTGAACCCGGCGGTGGCCAAGAGCTACCGCGACTACCGGAATTACAAGCTGGATTTCATACATATGATGGACGATGTCTATACAAAAAGCCAGTCGATCCGTTATATCGGGGACAAGAGCAACGCGAACACGGACAGCGCGCTGGTGGCGACGAAGCGCAGCCTGATCTTCAATGAGCTGAACAAGGAGCTTTACCGGAAATTTTTTATGACCAGGGACGAGCTGCAGGCGTGCAAGGACGGCTATATCTATATCCACGATCAGTCGGCGCGGCTTGATACGATGAACTGCTGTCTGTTTGATATCGCCTCCGTTCTTTCCGGCGGGTTTGAGATGGGGAATGTCTGGTACAATGAGCCAAAGACGCTCGATACCGCGTTCGATGTCATGGGCGATATTATTCTGAGCACCGCGGCCCAGCAGTACGGCGGTTTTACGGTGCCCGAGGTGGATAAGGTGCTCGCCCCGTACGCGAAAAAGAGTTTTATCAAATATCAGGAAGAATTCAAAAAATATGCTTCCCCGTCGTGGGAAGGCGTTGAGGAGACGGCGGCCAGATACGCCATGGACAAGGTGCGCAGGGACTGTGACCAGGGCTGGCAGGGGATCGAGTATAAGCTGAATACGGTCGGATCCTCCCGCGGAGATTATCCGTTCGTGACGGTGACGCTCGGACTGGGGCAGTCCGATTTTGAGCGCATGATCTCGATTTCGCTGCTCGATGTGCACCGCGGCGGACAGGGAAAACCGGGCAGCCGCAAGCCGGTGCTGTTCCCGAAGATCGTATTTCTCTACGATGAGAAGCTCCACGGGCCGGGAGGCGCCTGCGAGGATGTCTTTGAGGCCGGCATACAGTGTTCCTCAAAGACCATGTATCCGGACTGGCTTTCCCTGACGGGAGAAGGATATATCGCCAGTATGTACAAAAAGTACGGAAAAGTCATCAGCCCGATGGGCTGCCGGGCTTTTCTGAGTCCGTGGTATGAGCGCGGCGGGATGGAGCCGGCTGACGATAAGGACGTCCCTGTCTTTGTCGGCCGCTTCAATGTGGGTGCGGTCAGTCTCCATCTTCCGATGATTCTGGCCAAATCCCGCGCGGAGAGCCGTGATTTCTATGAAGTGCTCGATTACTATCTTGAGATGATCCGCAGGCTTCACATCAGGACGTACGATTACCTCGGGGAAATGCGCGCATCGACGAATCCGCTTGCCTACTGCGAAGGCGGTTTCTACGGCGGAAGGCTCCAGCCTCATGAGAAGATCAAAAAGCTGCTGAAGCCGATGACTTCCTCGTTTGGGATCACGGCGCTGAATGAGCTTCAGGAGCTGTACAACGGGAAATCAATTGCGCAGGACGGACAGTTCGCGCTGGAGGTTTTGCGGCATATCAACGAAAAGGTGGCCGAGTTTAAGAAGGAGGACGGCTGGCTGTATGCGATTTACGGGACGCCGGCGGAATCCCTCTGTGGACTTCAGGTTGAGCAGTTCCGCAAAAAATACGGGATCGTCGCGAATGTTTCCGACAGGCCGTACGTCAGCAACAGCTTCCACTGTCATGTGACGGAGGACATCACGCCGATCGAGAAGCAGGATCTCGAAGGAAGATTCTGGGAATTGTGCAATGGAGGAAAAATCCAGTATGTACGCTACCCAATTGATTATAATATAGATGCGATCAAAAGTCTTGTGCGCCGCGCAATGGATCTTGGCTATTATGAGGGAGTCAATCTCTCGCTGGCTTACTGTGACGACTGCGGCCATCAGGAGCTCGAAATGGATGTGTGCCCGGTCTGCGGTTCGCGGAATCTGACGAAGATCGACCGCATGAACGGATACCTGTCCTACAGCCGCGTCCACGGAGACACGCGCCTGAACGAAGCGAAGATGGCGGAGATCGCGGAACGAAAATCAATGTAAGATACCAGAGGCCGAGGCATTATGCGTCCCATGCTTGCATGGAGGGCGCATGATGCTGAGGCCCGGAAAGCATGAGGAAGAAGCCCGGAAGGGCGGATTCCGAATGATTTCAGGATTGCGGGAGGGCCGAAGGCGCGAAGCAATCCGTGGTATCTGTATAAAAAAGATGTGCACATCGGAAGAAGCCCGGAAGGGCGGATTCCGAATGATTTCAGGATTGCGGGAGGGCCGAAGGCGCGAAGCAATCCGTGGTA
>CANQEC010000139.1 GCA_947594335.1 uncultured Lachnospiraceae bacterium | reverse complement strand
GGATGAATTTCTTGGGTCGGTACTCGGCAGGTAAAACCGGCCGCGCATGTCTGGCAGACCTATATTCCATTTAAAAATCTCATAATTTAATATTGAAAAAATCAATACAGGCACTTGCGTGAACAATAATTTTATTATACAATTATTAAAAAACCACAAAGCACGTAAAATTATTCGGGGATATGGAATTTCACAAAACAGACAGGAGGGGAAATATGAATTATTCAGAGGATCCCGGCAAACAGTATCATATTCAGGTTGGCAAAGGAGACGTCGGCAGATACGTGATTCTTCCGGGCGATCCCAAGAGGTGTGAAAAGATTGCGCGCCATTTTGAAGACGCCAGGTTGATCGCGGACAGCAGGGAATATATCACGTATACAGGATATCTGGACGGCGTGAAGGTCAGTGTGACCTCCACCGGGATCGGAGGCCCGTCGGCATCGATCGCCATGGAGGAGCTTGTGGCGGTCGGAGCGGATACGTTTATCCGGGTCGGCACCTGCGGAGGCATGCAGACGGATGTCCGCAGCGGCGATATCGTTATCGCGAATGGGGCAATCCGTATGGAAGGGACCAGCAGGGAGTATGCCCCGATAGAATTTCCGGCGGTAGCGGATTTCCAGGTTACAAATGCGCTTGTCGCCGCGGCCGGAAGGCTTGGGATACCGTATCACACGGGAGTCGTGCAGTGCAAGGACGCCTTCTACGGACAGCATTCTCCGGAGACAAAGCCTGTAAGCTATGAGCTGCTGAATAAATGGGAAGCGTGGAAGCGCCTGGGATGTCTGGCCTCTGAGATGGAGTCGGCGGCGCTGTTCGTTGTGGCGAGCCACCTGAAGGTGCGGGCAGGTTCCTGCTTTCTGGTGGTGGCAAATCAGGAGCGCGAGAAGCTGGGACTTGAGAACCCGGTCGTCCATGACACTGAGACGGCGATCTGCACGGCGGTGGAGGCGATCCGCGCTTTGATCCGCGAAGACGAAAAGCATCAAGGATAAGAGTTCTTGCCGGAGGTAGTAAAATGAAGGAAACAGAGATCCGCAGACTGATTGATACTGCCGTCGGTCAGCTGAAATTTTCCTACGTGCCGTATTCTAATTTCCGGGTAGGGGCGGCGCTTCTGACAAAGAGCGGGAAAATATACGGCGGCTGCAACATTGAGAACGCGTCCTACACCCCCACGAACTGCGCGGAGCGGACGGCGTTTTTTAAGGCGGTGAGCGAGGGAGAACGGGAGTTTCAGGCGATCTGTATCGTGGGAGGAAAAGACGGAGTTCTTACGGGATACACGCCGCCCTGCGGCGTGTGCCGGCAGGTGATGATGGAATTCTGTGACCCGGAGACATTTCAGATCATTCTGGCGGCAGGGAAAGAGCATTATGACATTTTTACCCTGCGTGAGCTGCTGCCGCTTGGATTCGGACCGGGGGATCTTTTGTGAACGAAAAAGAGGTGAGACAGAAAATGAGTGAGTACAGAAGAATTTTTGTGATTGTTCTCGATTCGCTCGGGATCGGGGCCATGCCGGACGCCGCGAAATTCGGGGATGCCGGCGCAGACACTTTCGGACATATTCTCGAAAAGATGGGGAAGATTGCCATTCCCAATCTTGAAAAGCTTGGCATGGTGAATCTTCATCCTGCGGGGCAGATGAAGGGGATTCAGGATCCGGCCGGCCGCTATGCGCGGCTTGGAGAGGCAAGCAATGCCAAGGATACGATGACCGGCCACTGGGAAATGATGGGGATCAGGACGGAGAAACCGCTGCTCACTTTCACCGAAACCGGTTTTCCGCCGGAGCTGATCGCGGAGCTTGAAAAGCGGTGCGGAAAACGGGTGATCGGCAATAAAAGCGCCAGCGGCACGGAGATCATTGAGGAACTCGGAGAGGAGGAGATCAGCACCGGGGCAATGATCGTTTATACTTCGGCGGATTCCGTTCTTCAGATCTGTGGAAATGAGGAGACATTTGATCTGCAGAATCTGTACCGCTGCTGCGAGATCGCGCGGGAGATCACCATGAAGGACGAATGGCGCGTGGGCCGTGTGATCGCAAGGCCGTATGTCGGGAAAAAGAAAGGCGAATTCAGGCGCACCAGCAACCGGCACGACTATGCCTTAAAGCCGAGCGGTCCGACCGTTCTGAACGCTTTGAAAGACGCGGGTTTTGACGTGATCAGCGTCGGAAAGATCAACGACATTTTCTGCGGGGAAGGTATCACACAGACAAACCGGTCTCTCAGCTCCGTTCACGGAATGGAACAGACGATTGAGATATGCAGAAAGGATTTTCACGGACTTTGCTTCACAAATCTTGTCGATTTTGACGCGCTGTGGGGACACCGCAGAAATGTGGAAGGGTATGCGCGGGAGATAGAGAAATTTGACGAAAACTTAGGTGTGCTTCTGGAGGAGATGAGGACGGACGATCTTCTGATTCTGACGGCGGATCATGGAACCGATCCCACCCATACCGGCACGGACCATACGAGGGAATATGTCCCGCTTGTGGCGTATTCCAAAAAGATGAAAGAGGGCGGACCGCTGGCCGGCCAGGATACCTTTGCGGTGATCGGCGCGACGATCGCGGAGAATTTCAAGGTGGATATGCCGGAGAATACGATCGGAAGTTCGCTGCTTAAGGATCTGAAGTAAGCAGTTTATGCCGGGTCTGCCCGGCATAAAAGTTATGTGCGGGCAGGAAACCAAAGGCAGAGAGGAGACAATACAATGACGAAAGCAGAAATTTTGAAATATGTGGATCACACGCTGCTGACCCAGGCGGCGACATGGGAAGAGATTCGGATAATTCTGGACGACGCGGTAAAATACAAAACGGCTTCCGCCTGCATTCCCGCCTCCTATGTGGAAAGAGCTGCGAACTATGTGGACGGAAAGCTTCCGATCTGCACGGTGATCGGATTTCCGAACGGCTACAGTACGAAGGAGACAAAAGTGTTTGAGGCGAAGGATGCGATCGCAAAAGGAGCATCCGAAATCGACATGGTGATCAATATAGGGCTTCTCAAGGACAAACGTTATGAGGAGCTGGAGGAAGAGATCCGGGAGATCAAAAAAGCCTGCGGGGAAAAGATCCTGAAGGTGATCATAGAAACCTGCCTCCTTTCCGATGAGGAGAAGATCAAAATGTGTGAGATTGTTACAGAGGCAGGCGCTGATTTTATCAAGACATCAACGGGCTTTTCAACGGCGGGGGCGACATTCGCGGATGTGAAGCTGATGAAGGAGCATGTGGGAAAAGGAGTCAGGGTTAAAGCTGCCGGAGGAATTTCCAGCTTTGATGACGCGGAAAAATTTATCAGCCTCGGGGCCGGGCGGCTGGGAACCAGCAGACTGATCAAAATTATGAAGAGTGAAGCCGCGGCCGGACAGGGCGGTTATTGATCCGGAGGAGGTTTTCCAATGAACAGGAAAGAAAATCTGATGAAATATCTGGGAAGCATGCAGCAGGTGGCCAGCGTGCGCCCGGCAGTTTACGCGGAAGGGCGTTCTTCAGGCCTGAAAGTGTATGAAGTAAAAAACGGATGCCTGTCGTACCGGGTTCTTGCGGATAAGTGTCTGGATATCGGCAGTATCAGCTACAGGGGCATAAATATGAATTTCCTGTCCAAGCCGGGGCTGCAGGGGAGAAATCACTACGATACGAACGGCGAAGAGGCGATCCGGAGTATTATGGGAGGATTTTTCTTTACTTCCGGACTTGAAAATATCTGCGCGCCCTGCACGGTTGAGGGTGTGGATTATCCGATGCACGGCCGTATCCGCACGACTCCGGGAGAGCATCTGTGCGCTGACGCACGCTGGGTCGATGACAGATACGTCCTGAGCGTCAGCGGCGAGATGCGGGAGGCGGCGCTGTTCGGTGAGAATATGGTGCTGCGCCGGGAAATATCCACCGTGTTCGGCGAGAAAACGATCACGGTCACGGATGAGATCGAGAATGAATCCTTCAGGGAAGAGCCTCTGATGATCCTGTATCACATAAATATGGGCTATCCGTTCCTGGATGAAAATACCAGGCTGTATATTCCCACCAGATCTGTGACCGCGAGGGATAAGGACGGGGAAGGTCATGAGGCGGAGTATGACCGCATGGACGCTCCAAAGGACAACGAACCGGAATACGTCTTTATCCATGACCTAAAGACGGACAGCGCGGGCAATACGGAAATTCTGGTGGTCAATGAGTCTTTGGGACTGGGTCTTAAGCTCTCTTACAACACGAAGTTCCTTCCGTATTTCATGGAGTGGAAATCCATCGCTTCCGGGGACTATGTCATCGGGCTGGAACCGGCAAATTCCAGCGTTTATGGCAGGGTTTATCACGAAAAGCAGGGGACGGTGCATAAGCTGAAGCCGTTTGCCGGCGAGAAGAATGTTCTGAATTTTCAGATACTGGACGGAAAAGAAGAGATTGATGCGGCGGCAGCCGCGTTTAAGGCGAAATTTCAGTGACGCAGATTCCGGAATCCCAGACCGCGGAGAGGACATGAGACTTTTGTCTCGTGGCTTCCCGCGGATTTTTTTATTGACATTGCCAAATGAAAAAGGTATTCTGAAAAAGAACAGGATTGTACAGCGAAAGGATGAGTCATATGGATTTTATTTCAATTGGCGAAATGGTGATAGATTTCCTGCCTGGGGAAGAAGCGGGGAGTTACGTAAGAAACGCGGGAGGAGCGCCGGCGAATGTGGCGATTGCGGCCGCGCGCAACGGACTGGAATCCGGAATGTACTGCAAGGTCGGAAATGATGATTTCGGCAGATTTCTGATCGGCGTTCTGGAAGAAAATCATGTAAAGCCGCTCTCCCCGGCTCTGTGCGATGAGGCGACTACGACGATGGCGTTTGTATCGCTGACAGAAGATAATGAGAGAAGCTTTACCTTTGCCAGAAAGCCGGGCGCGGATATGATGCTCTCCAGGGACGAGATAAAAGACGAGGATCTGCAGGCATGCAGGATTCTGAACGCGGGTTCCTGCTCTTTGTCTGCGGGGGAAGCGGCTGAGGCGACCAGGTACGCGATGAAGCGGGCGCATGAGCTTGGAAAAATGGTGGCGTTTGATGTTAATTACAGAAATCTTATGTGGCATGATGACAAGCAGGCGTGTACGGCCGCGGTGGAGACGGTTCTTCCGTATGTTGACCTCCTGAAGCTTTCGGAAGAGGAGGTCGATATGGTCGGAGGCGAGGAGCATGTACCGGATGCGATGGAGAAATACGGGATTGCTGTGACGGTACTGACGCGCGGAAAAGACGGCGCGACGTATTTCTTCAAAGGAAAGTCTTATTCCATAGAAGGCAGCAAAGTGGAAAAGGTGGCTGATACGACTGGGGCCGGCGACGCGTTCTGGGGGGCGTTTCTGTCGAAGCTGCTGATCGAAGGCATCGGCAAAGTGGAAAAGCTGACGGAGGAGAAGCTGAGGGAAGCGGTTATCTACGGCAATGTGAGCGGTTCTCTGGCCGTGGGGGAAAAGGGAGCGATCGCCTCTCTTCCGACAAGGGAAAGAATCGAAAAATTTCTGCAGGAGAACAGAAGATCATGAGAGAGGAAATATGGAAAAAGAAATGTATGATATCGCCGTCTTTGATTACGCTTGACATGTGCAATCTGGAGAGCCAGGCGGCGCTGGTGGAGAAAAGCGGCATCCGTATGCTCCACATTGATATTCTGGACGGGCATTTCAGCCCGAGCATGCCGCTGGGACTGGACACGGTCAAACAGCTTCGGAAAAAGACAGACCTGGTGTTTGAGGCACATGTGATGGTGACGGATCCGCAGTTTTATGTGGACGAGCTGATCGAGGCCGGAGCAGCTCAGATCGTGTTTCATGCAGAGACGTGCGATCACATTGACGGGATGCTGAATTACATTCACAGCAAAGGAGTGCGCGCCGGCGTCGCTTTAAAGCCCGCGACGCCGCTGAATGTCCTGGACTATGTTCTGGACAAATGCGACGCCGTTCTGCTGATGCTGATCAATCCCGGGTTTGCGCAGGTCAAAGGCGAGAGCAAGGTTCCGTATGCGGCGGCCAAGATCGCGGATCTGCACAGAATGATCGCGCAAAGGAATCTGGATACCCGCGTGATCCTTGACGGACGTATCTCAAAGGAAGACATCATGACATACGGAAGCACGGGCGAGGCAAATATTTTTGTGGCCGGAAGCACCTGTATCCGGAAAAATGATCAGACAGAAAGCCTCAGAGAACTCAGGGAACTGGAAGATCAGATCAACGGCGGAAAGTAAAGGATGGGATTACAATGGGATATTATGAGGAGCATTATCAGGAGACTTTGAAAAGTGTTTTGAGCGAGCTGGACGCGGCGCTTGGAGTGGTCGATCCGGAATCGGTTCAGAAATTCGTGGAGGCGGTTCTGGAGGCTGATCAGGTGTTTTTCGTAGGCGTCGGCAGAGTGCTTCTGTCGCTGGAGGCGATCTGCAAGAGGCTTGCGCACCTGGGGATCAAGGCACATTATGTCGGGGATATCACAGAGCCGGC
>CANQEC010000138.1 GCA_947594335.1 uncultured Lachnospiraceae bacterium | reverse complement strand
TACGCGTCAAATACCAGGATCAGCCGGCACCCGGCAAACCCCTGATAATTGCAGAGTACGTCCATCAGCTTCGTCCTCGCGGCGCCGATATCGGCATCGGCAAGCTCTTTCAGCTCGTCCCAGGCAAAAATAATATTGTATCCGTCAACCAAAAGATATTCCGCCGCCGGCTCCTGCGCCTTTGCGCGGTTTTTTCCGGAACCTGCCCGGCTGCCGCCAGACGGCCGGTCTTCTTCCGAGCCCGTCCTGCTCTGTCCGCTCCGGGCAGAATTTCCTTCGCCCGCACTGTTTCTTTCCAGCGCAATGCTGCCTTTCGAGCGCTTCCACGCCATTCGGGATTCTCCCTGGGATGTCCCGTAAGTCCGGGCAAATATCGCTTTCAGCTCCTCCTCATCGTGAAACCGGTCCTCGTACGCCGTGCCGGACGGCATCCCCATCTTTGCCGGCGTTTCCATCCTCCCTCCGGACGGCGTCCCGGCGCCTGATGTTCTGCCTGATGATGTTCCCGTGCCCGATGTTCTGCCTGACGATGTTCCCGCTCCTGATGTTCTGCCTGACGATGTTCCCGCTCCTGATGTTCTGCCTGACGATGTCCCCGCGCCTGATGTTCTGCCTGACGGCGTTCCCTGCCCGGCTTCCGCATCCGGCGCTTTGCCGTGGTCCGCGTCTGAAAAATATCTTCCCCGCAGAACCGCTTTCGCGCTCCCGTCCTCATCCCTGATCCATTCCACGCCGCCTGCGACATGCATATACGAGTCAGCCTTGTCCCAGCTCACCACGAATCCCGCCCCGTTCGCGCAGAAAACAGACCCGGTCGGATTCTCCAGATCTCTCTCCGAATCATAGCCTGCCTCCGCGATGATCTCCTCCGCGTTATGGCACGGCCTGTACCCTTCAAGGCGGAAAGCCAGACGTCCGCGCCCCTTCGTGTACGCGCTGACCTCCATCTGATAACCGCGCATCTTGGAAACCGGAGCGCTTCCCGTAAGAATCGTCATGTCTCCCTCAATTTCAGGCGTTTCAAAAGACCCGTACATCCGCTGGATATCCGAAAGCGCCCTGCCGACCGTCTCGGACGGAACCTCCAGACGAAACGCGTAGAACGGCTCAAGCAGAACATTGTCCGCCTTCTTCAGCGCCTGGCGCACCGCGCGGTAGGTCGCCTGGCGGAAATCGCCGCCCTCCGTGTGCTTCAGATGAGAACGTCCCGCCGTCAGCGTGATCCTGACATCCGTCAGCGGCGCTCCTGTAAGCACGCCCACATGCTCCTTTTCAAGCAGGTGCGTGAGGATCAGCCTCTGCCAGTTCAGGTCAAGATCGTCCACACTGCAGGCGGACTCAACCTGGATCCCGCTCCCCGGTTCCCCGGGCTCAAGCAGCAGATGCACCTCCGCATAGTGGCGCAGAGGCTCAAAATGTCCCGCTCCTTCCACCGGACCGCGGATCGTTTCTTTATATACAATATTCCCTGTTCCGAATACCGCTTCTATCCCGTAGCGCTCCCGAATCAGGCTCTGCAGAACCTCGATCTGCACCTCGCCCATCACCTGCGCGTGGATCTCTCCCAGCTGTTCATTCCACACAATATGAAGCTGCGGCTCTTCCTCCTCA
Organism: uncultured Lachnospiraceae bacterium; assembly: GCA_947594335.1. Lineage (GTDB taxonomy): Bacteria > Bacillota > Clostridia > Lachnospirales > Lachnospiraceae > Choladousia. The sequence goes on along the minus strand of CANQEC010000138.1, from coordinate 4,996 downwards.
AGCTGGCGCAGCTTCTGAAGCGCCGCGTGGATATCACAGTCGTCGGGCAGACCGATCCGGTACGTCAGCACAGGCGAAAGCGCAGGCAGCACCGCTTCCCGCTCAATGCCAAGCCCCTGCCCCGGCCAGGTTTTTGTAAGTCCCGTGACGGCGCAGACCATGCCGGCGGCCGCCTCCTGCACCGGTTCAAATTTTGTTCCGGAATAAATGCGGATCTGATCCGCCTTCTCTTCCCAGATCTGATCCTCCGGAATCTCCTGTGCCATGCGGCTGCTGTTTTTCATCGCCGGACCTCCGGCTGCCCTTTCGTTTCCGGCATTTAAAGTTCCGCCGCCTCTCTCCGGCACTTCCAAAAGGCGGTTTGTCAGCGTCATTTTCGCTTTCAGGCTTCCTCCGGTGATCTTCATGTGCGTCAGCCGCTTCCCCTGCTCATCGCGGGAAATCTTGTAAACCCTGGCTCCGAACTCCTGCGGGTACGATGGACTGACCGTGTAGTCCGACAGTCCCTCGATCAGCTCCTTTACCCCGGTCAGCTTCAGGGCGGAACCGAAAAAGCACGGAAATACCTTTCTCTCCCGGATCATCCGCGCCGTATCCTCCACCGTGACCTCCCCTGTTTCCAGGTAGCGCTCCATCACATCTTCGTCGCACATCGCGAGATTTTCGAAAAATTCTTCCGGATCCCGGTCGGCGCCGAAATTGATGCAGTTCCCGTCCAGCCTGCGGACAAGCTCCTCCATCCTCGCTTTCTGATCCGTTCCCGGCTGATCCATTTTATTCACAAATATAAAAACCGGCACCTGATACCGCGCAAGCAGCTTCCAGAGCGTCTCCGTATGTCCCTGCACTCCGTCGGCGCCGCTGATCAGAAGCACCGCGTAATCCAGCACCTGAAGCGTCCGCTCCGTCTCCGCCGCAAAATCCACATGCCCCGGCGTATCGAGAAGCGTAATCTCCATATTGTCAAAAGTCAGACGCGCCTGTTTGGAAAAGATCGTGATCCCCCGCGCGCGCTCCAGCTCAAAAGTATCCAGGAACGCATCCCTGTGATCCACGCGCCCCAGCCTGCGGATGCTCCCCGAAAGATACAGCAGAGCCTCCGACAACGTTGTTTTCCCCGCATCGACATGGGCAAGGATGCCGAGGCAGATATGTTTTTCAGGTTTTTCTCCTTTTGCCTGTTCTCCCATAAAAATGCCTCCTCTATAAAAAATACTCTGTTCAGTATATCACAGGTTCTGTCTGCATGGAACGAGCATTTTCCGCAGATCCGCTTCTTCTTTGTATTCATGCGCGCTGTTGCCAGAAAATGTCTACCGGTCCCCCGCAGTGACAGACGCATGCTCCTGATGAAATCCCAGCTTGCGGGCCAGCCCCAGCGAGGCCCTGTTCTGAGGACGGATCCTGACCGCGGCCGTATCCGCGCCCAGCACCTGGAACGCATAATCGAGCACGGCCCGGCACATTTCATACGCAAAACCCTGCCTGCGGTAAGGCTTCGCGACAGCATATCCCAGTTCCAGGCAGAATTCTTCCGGCGGGAAAGTCTCCCGCGATTTGAAATCGGCCTCCTGACCGGACTCAGATTTCGGGAGCGCTTCAGGAACAGAGCTTTGCGGCAGTCCGTCCCCGCCCTCCATTTTCATGACAATACATCCGTCGTCTTCCGCCGGGTCAAAATCTCTCAGCCCGCAGCGTCCAATGATCGTACCTTCCCGACCCGGTTCTGTCAGTTCGACCGTCCAGTATCCGTACCCGTAAAACGGATAGATAAGTTCTATATAAGAGCAGAATCTCTCCCTCTCTTTGTCAGGAAATTTTTCTTCGTTTTTTCCGTCGTCCCAGGCGGAAATTTCTTCATCCGATTCTATCCGGTAAAGCGCCTCAAAATCTTCCGGAACGCTCTCCCGGATCAGAAGCCGCCCGGTGCGGGTTATAATGACCGGCTCTTTGTAAAACCGGCACCAAAACTGTTCCAGCTCTTCTGGCGTTCTGTTCTCAAAACTCTCCCACACCATGCGGACATACGGGAAATAAATGGAGTCCCTGTTTTCTTCCGCCGCAGATTTTCCTTCGGCTTCTTCCCGCAGATTCCTTTTTGTATACTGATCCGGATCGGATTCCTCGTTTTCCTCTGATCCGGGCGGACAGTATCCGATACAGGCAATTTTCTGCAGTTCGCAGATTCTGGCCGCCTTTGCGTCATCCGTAATCACAAGAATCCTCTCCCCGCCGTCCGAATCCTCCGGCACGTCTTTTTCGCTTTCTCCACACTCATGAAATACTCCGCAGATCCGGCAGCAAAATCCCTGTGCTTCCAGCTTCCGCACAAAAGAAAGACAATCCGTCCGATGACGGCCCTGTTTCATATAAAACAATACCCAGTTCATTTTTGGTTCCTTTCATAAATTTTTTGACTCTGAAATCCCTGTATGATAGAATCTATCGTACCAGGAGAAAATATTTCCCGGCCGCAGAAGCTGTCGCAAAACCAGAGACCTTGTCTGCCTGCCTCAAAGGAGCGTGATCACATGAACAGAAAAATCGGTATCGGCCATCAGGATTTTGAAACTCTGATCACAAATGACCTTTTTTATATAGATAAGACGAAATTTATTCAGGAGTGGTGGGAAAACGCCGACAGCGTAACTCTGATCACACGGCCGCGCCGCTTCGGAAAAACCCTGACCCTGAGCATGACGGAAAAATTTTTTTCTCTTTCTTATGCAGGGCGGGGCGACCTTTTCAAAGGGCTCTCCATCTGGAACGATGAAAAATACCGCCGTCTTCAGGGAACCCTGCCTGTGATCAGTCTTTCTTTCGCCAATGTGAAGGAAGCGGATTTTACGACCGCCCGCCGGAAGCTTTGCCAGATTTTGTCAAATCTGTATTCCCAGAATCATTTTCTTCTTGAATCCGGCATTCTCGACGACAGGGAGAAAAAGTTTTTTTCCAGCGTCTCTGTCGATATGGACGACGCAGCCGCAACCATGAGTATCTATCAGCTTTCACTTTTTCTGTCGCGCTATTATGGAAAGAAGGTCCTCATCCTGCTTGATGAATACGATACTCCGATGCAGGAAGCGTTTGTCCACGGCTACTGGGATCAGTTTACGGTCTTTATCCGAAGTCTGTTTAACGCGGCGTTTAAGACAAATCCTTTCATGGAACGGGCGCTTATGACGGGGATCACACGCGTCAGCAGAGAATCTGTTTTTTCAGACCTGAATAACCTGTCTGTGATCACAACCACTTCCGCCGAGTATGCCGACTGTTTCGGATTCACGGAAGAAGAGGTTTTTTGCGCACTGGATGAATACGGGCTTTCAGACAGAAAAAATGAAGTAAAACAGTGGTACGACGGCTTCACCTTCGGCAGTATCTCCGATATTTACAATCCCTGGTCGATCATCAATTATCTGCGCAGCAAAAAGCTCTCCTGTTACTGGGCAAATACAAGCAGCAATGAACTGATCAGCCGCATCGTCCAGACCGGAAGTTCCCAGCTGAAGATCCATTTTGAGGATCTGCTTCAGGGACGGACTCTGGAAACCATTCTTGATGAACAGATCGTTTTCTCACAGCTGGCGCAGAACGAGACGGCTATCTGGAGCCTTCTCCTTGCATGCGGTTATCTGAAAGTTGTAAAAACTGCGGAGGCGGGCCATTATGCTCCCCATGATTTTGCAAAAGCCTTCTCTTTTTCCGCTGATCCGTCAGAAACAGGCGCGGGAACGTTCTTTTTAACTGATAAACCTTATTATAAGCTGTCCCTGACAAACAGAGAAGTCCTTTTTATGTTCCGCGATATCGTGCATGCCTGGTTTGCGGAACGCGAGCCTGATTACAACCTGTTCATACGCGCTCTGCTGCGCGATGACGTCAAAGCGATGAACGCCTATATGAATAAAACAGCGCTTGCGACATTCAGCTTTTTTGACAGCGGAAACCGCCCTTCCCATGCAAAGGAACCTGAACGGTTCTATCATGGTTTCGTTCTCGGGCTGATTGTGGATCTGAGCGGGCGCTATGTGATCACTTCCAACCGGGAGAGCGGCTACGGCAGATATGATATTATGCTGGAACCTCTGCACGCGGAAGATTTCGCGGTTATCATAGAATTTAAGGTGTTCGACCCTGAGGACGACGCTTCCCTGGAAGATACTGCCGACAATGCACTGGAACAGATAGAGCGGCAGAATTATACGGCATACCTGACCGCACGGAAAATACCGGAGGACCACATCCGCAAATACGGCTTTGCATTTAAGGGAAAACAGGTACTGATCAGAAAATCCCCCTCTCCTCCAAAACGAGAGAACGCTTGCATTTATCCTGCAGGCAGGCTATAATGCAGGGGAAGCCGACGCCCCGCCGCAGACAGCGGGGTATGTGATCCACGCTTCGTTTCGATCAGATCGAGTAGGAGGCGGCCCGTTATTCACGGAAATCAAAACATAAAAAATACACGGAGGAACTAAAATGGCGCAGAATCCAATCATCACAATCACCATGGAAAACGGCGATATCATCAAGGCAGAGCTTTACCCGGAGATCGCCCCGAATACTGTTAATAACTTCCTCAGCCTCATCAAAAAAGGATTTTACGACGGGCTGATCTTTCACCGGGTTATCCGCGGATTCATGATCCAGGGCGGATGTCCCCAGGGAACAGGCACGGGCGGACCCGGCTACTGCATCCCCGGCGAATTCTCGTACAACGGTTTCCCAAATCCGTTGAAGCATGACGCGGGCGTACTCTCCATGGCGCGCACGATGGTACCCGATTCCGCGGGCAGCCAGTTTTTCATCATGCACAAGGCCGCCCCGCATCTCGACGGCCAGTATGCCGCGTTCGGAAAAGTAACGGAAGGCATGGATATCGTGAACAAGATCGCTGAGACGCGCACAGACTACAGCGACAGGCCGATGACCGCCCAGAGAATCAAATCCATCACGGCGGAAACCTTCGGAACGGACTATCCTGAACCCAAAA
>CANQEC010000137.1 GCA_947594335.1 uncultured Lachnospiraceae bacterium | reverse complement strand
CCCGTAAGGTAACGGATGCGGCAGCTGGGAAGGCTGGTTCTGTAGAGCTGGCATACTAATTGCAGACAGAATGAGAGCAAATAAAAATAAGAGAAAATAAAATGGCAGACGGAATGAGAGCAAATAAGAGAGATAAGGATTCCTGAAATTCAGAGGAAAGGGTGAGGTGCCGGAGATTGACTCCGGCACCAATTTCAGTCTACAGAAAAAATGCCCGTATGGTCTGGCTGAAAAAGGAAATGGCGCCGGATAAAAAACGTGAGTGAAACGGTCTGCCGCGGGAAATACTATTGCAAAATGAAATTTTTGAACGGCGCATGAAAGAAAGCGCCGGAAAATCAGGAGGTTTTGCAATATGTGCAGTTATATGCCTGTAACAGATGTTTATGCGAGAGAGATACTGGATTCAAGAGGAAATCCCACTGTGGAGGTTGAAGTCATGACGGAGGACGGGAGCGTTGGAAGAGCGGCGGTTCCTTCCGGAGCTTCCACGGGACAATATGAGGCGGTGGAATTGCGGGACGGGCAGAAACGTTACCAGGGAAAGGGCGTGGAACAGACCTGTCATTTTGTGAATACGATCCTTGCCGACGCGATCATCGGAGAGAATGTGTACAGGCAGGCGTCCATTGACCGGATCCTTCGCAGAGAAGATGGCACGCCTAATAAGCGGAGACTGGGAGCAAACGGAATCCTCGGCGTTTCCATGGCGGCGGCCTCTGCTGCCGCGCGTTCGCTTGATATGCCGCTTTACCGGTATTTTGGCGGCATGCACGCGCATCGGATGCCGGTGCCGATGATGAATATACTAAACGGGGGCTGTCACGCTGACAATACGGTCGATCTCCAGGAATTTATGATCATGCCGGTCGGGGCCAAAGGCTTTTCCTACGGCCTTCAGATGTGCGCGGAGATTTACCATACGCTGAAGGAAATTCTGCGTTCGCGCGGTCTTTCAACGGGGGTTGGGGATGAGGGAGGTTTCGCTCCGGATCTTGCGGATGCCTCTGAGGTGCTCTCGCTGATCTGCGAAGCGGCGGAAAAGGCCGGATACCGCATGGGAAGTGAGGTCGTGATCGCGCTCGATGTGGCTGCGAGCGAGCTGTACCAGGAGGACAAAAAGGCCTATTATTTTCCCGGGGAGAGCCGGATGAAAGGGGCCGGGGTTTACCGCGGCACGGATGAGATGATCGGTTATCTGGAGGAACTCTGCGGGAAATTTCCGATTGCGTCGATCGAGGATGGTCTGGATGAAAATGACTGGGAAGGCTGGACCCGGCTGACACAGCGGCTTGGAGACAAAATCCAGCTTGTCGGAGACGACCTCTTTGTGACAAACAGGCGGCGTCTTGCGGAAGGGATCGAACGCGGCGCCGGAAACGCGGTTCTGGTGAAGGTAAATCAGATCGGGACGCTGACGGAAGCGTTTGATACGATCGAGCTTGCGCATAAAAACGGGTATCGGACGATCATCTCTCACCGTTCGGGAGAAACCGAGGATACAATGATCGCGGATATTGCTGTCGCCGTGGGATCCGGGCAGATCAAGACAGGCGCGCCGTGCAGATCGGAGCGCGTCGCGAAGTACAATCAGCTGCTTCGGATCGAGGACAGCGTCGGTTTTTCCGTGATGTATGAAAATCCTTTTGCCGGGCGCTCTTCCCGGACGCCCGGCAGGGAGCAGACAGTATAACATGTAATGACATCAGGGAGTGTACATCTCTCTGGGCAAAATACCTTTTGCCCCCGGCGTCATAATATAAGAAATATAAGGAAGTAAGAAGAAAACAGTTGAAATTCCGGGAATCCTGTGTTAGACTAGCTATGTTTGGCATAGGAGGTGTGATTGGCCGTGAGGATTTTTCTGACTATAATTTTTGTATTGGCATGCATAGCATTGGTGGTGCTTGTTTTGTCTCAGCAGGGAAAGGACGCCGGACTTGGAACGATCGGAGGTATGGGCGATACCTACTGGAGCAGGAACAAGGCGCGTTCCATGGAGGGCAAGCTGGTTCTGTTTACAAAAATTCTTGCAGTGGCATTCTTTGTAGTCGCCGCTGTTTTGAACATGAATTTCTAAGGCAGAGGGACCGATGCGGATGGCATCGGTCTTTTCATATTCGTATGCGCAGGCCCGCATAAAGAATCAGCTGCTGACGCAGCATGCGGGCCGCGCGGCGGGCAGGAGGAAAACCGCCTCCTGCCCGATGAAATTTCGTCCTGTGACATGAAAACCCCGGCAGGTGCGCACGAGCGCGTGCATGGAAAATGCTGCTTCGCAGCCGCGCCCGGCGCGAGAATGTGCCAAAGGCACATTCCCTGTCATATTCGTATACGCAGAAAACGCGTCCGGAAGACCACAGCGGTTTTGGAGAAAGGACAGGTATGAAACAGCAGAAGGAGAGTTTTGAGCGCCGCAAAAAGGTACTCTATGATATGATTTGCGATAAGCAGTATGTTCCGATGAAGCTCAAGGAGATCGCGATTCTTCTCCAGGTTCCCCGGGAGAACAGGGATCAGCTTCAGGAAGTGCTTGAATCCCTGATCCTTGACGGGAAGATCGAAGTGACCGAAAAAGGGAAGTACCGCAAGGCCAGAGCGCGTTTCCTTACAGGAACATACAGCGCGAATCCAAAGGGCTTTGGCTTTGTTGAGATCGAGGGAAGGGACGAGGATATTTTTATTCCGGAAGATCAGTCCGGAGGCGCGATGCATCAGGATAAAGTGCAGGTGACTATTCTGCAGAGTCCGGAGGGGAAGCGCCAGGAGGGAAGCATCGTTAAAATTCTTGAGCATGGGATCACGGAGGTGATCGGGACATATCAGCAGAATCGAACGTATGGTTTTGTCGTGCCGGACAATCCAAGGATCCTCCAGGATATTTTTGTTGCGCAGGAAAACAGCAGAGGGGCCGTCAGCGGCCACAAGGTCCGCGTATCCCTTACGAATTACGGAGGAGAGGGGAAGAAGCCCGAGGGGAAGGTAGAGGAGATCATCGGACACATCAATGATCCGGGGACAGATATCCTGTCGGTTGTATGCGCGTACGGGCTTCCGGCGGAGTTTCCGGGAAAGGTGATGCGGCAGGCGGAGAAGGTGCCGCTTGAGGTAAGCGAGGCCGACCGGGAAGGCAGGATGGATCTGCGCGGCTGGAACATGGTCACGATCGACGGGGAGGACGCGAAGGATCTCGACGATGCGGTCTCGCTTATTGTAAAAGACGGGCATTATCATCTCGGCGTACACATCGCGGACGTCACTAATTATGTGCAGGAGGGGAGCGCGCTTGACCGGGAGGCTCTTGAGCGCGGGACGAGCGTGTACCTTGCGGACCGCGTGATCCCGATGCTTCCGCAGCGGCTGTCGAACGGCATATGTTCTCTGAACGCGGGGGCCGACCGGCTGGCTGTGAGCTGCCTGATGGAATTTGACGCGCGCGGCAGGATCGTGTCCCATCAGATCGCGGAGTCCGTGATCTGCGTAAAGCGCAGGATGTCTTACAATGAAGTGAAGAAGATTCTTGAAGATGAAAGCGGGGAGCTGGCGCGGCAGTATCCGGAACAGGCGCCGATGCTTGAGAAGATGGCGGAGCTGTCCTCGCTGCTGCGTGCCGCCAGAAAAAAGCGCGGTGCCGTGGACTTTGATTTTCCAGAAGCGAAGATTCATCTTGACGAGAAGGGAGTACCGCTGGAAATCTTTCCTTATGAGCGAAACATCGCGACAGATCTGATCGAGGATTTTATGCTCGCGGCGAATGAGACGATCGCGGAGGATTTTTACTGGCAGCAGATCCCGTTTGTCTATCGGACGCATGAACCGCCGGATGCGGAGCGCGTCAGGAACGTGGCCGCGATGATCAGCGCAGGAGACAAAACGCGAAAAAGCGGAGCCGGATATGCGCTGAAGGGAACTGCCGGGGAGGTGCATCCGAAGGAGATCCAGAAGCTGCTCGACCGCGTAAAGGGCAGTCCCGAAGAACGCATGATCAGCCGTCTGATGCTGCGCTCGATGAAGCAGGCGGTATATTCGCCAGAGTGCAGCGGGCATTTCGGCCTTGCGGCCTCCTGCTACTGCCACTTTACCTCTCCGATCAGAAGATATCCGGATCTGCAGATCCACCGTATCATCAAGGATGTGCTGCGCGGAAGGATGACGGAAAAAAAGAGCGCCCATTATGAGGAGATACTGCCGGATATCGCAAAGCAGGCGAGCATCACGGAGCGCAGGGCGGAGGAAGCGGAGCGCGAGACCGTAAAAATGAAGAAGGCCGAGTATATGCAGCGGCATATCGGGGAAGAGTATGACGCGGTCGTATCGGGGCTTGCTTCCTATGGAATGTACGTGGAGCTTCCCAATACGGTGGAAGGACTGCTGCATGTGACAAAAATGTACGACGACCGGTATATCTATCATGAGGAAACATACGAGATGACCGGCGTGGATACGGGAAGGACCTTTTATCTGGGAGATCCGGTCTGCGTGCGTGTGATTGGCGCGGATAAAGTGCAGAAGACGGTCGATTTCGAGATGTGCGATTAAGAATGTATAATCATAGCAGGATATAAAGCGGGGGAACAGTATGGGAGAGAGTATTAAACTGATCGCGAACAACAAAAAAGCGTATCACGATTTTTTTATCGAAGAAAAGCATGAGGCGGGGATCGAGCTGCACGGCACGGAGGTGAAGTCGCTCCGTATGGGGAAATGCAGCGTCAAGGAAGCGTTTGTCCGCATCGAGAAAGGCGAGGTTTTTATTTACGGAATGCATATCAGCCCGTATGAAAAGGGAAATATCTTCAACAAGGATCCGCTGCGGGTGCGCAGGCTTCTGCTCCACAAAAATGAGATCGGCAAGATGGCCGGGAGGATCGCGGAGAAGGGCTACACGCTGGTTCCGCTCCGCGTCTATTTCAAAGGGAGCCTCGTAAAGGTCGAGATCGGCCTTGCAAAAGGAAAGAAGCTCTATGACAAGCGGCAGGATATCGCGAAGAAGGATCAGAGGCGGGAGGCCGAGAAAAATTTCAAGGTGAAGAATCTGTACTGATGCCGGTTTTTGATTTCCGCGGAAAATATGCGGAAATCACTTTGTGCGGCTGAAGTGCGTGCGGCCTGCGGCCGCCGCGTTTTGGCGAAAGAGGTTTTTTGCGTAAAGTTTTCCAAACGCCTGCTTGACAGAAAGGACGCGAACGCTTATACTGAAGAAGTAAATTTTGGGGTAGTAAAGGTTTCGACGGGGGTTGTGAAGCTGGAGAAGCTATCCGCAGGTGATGCGTCAAATCACAAATTAAAAATAAACGCTGAAGATAATTTAGCATACGCTGCCTAAGGGCAGCTGTCTGACTCAGGGCACCTGCACCCTGTGATCCAGGCATCGACTTATGCGGGAAACGACATATGTTAAGCTTTGCGCATATGGGCGTATTATGAAGCTACTAAAAGCGGCAGGCTGTCAGCTGCCGGCCGCCGGAGGGAATGAAAAATAACTGACTATGATAGTAGAAGTACAGGGGATTGGCTTTCGGACACGGGTTCGATTCCCGTCTGCTCCATGGAAAAGTCTGGTGGTTGCCAGGCTTTTCTTTTTTTTGCGCAGGCCTGCGTAAGGAAATTTGCTGCTGCGCAGCACGCAGGCCGCGCGGTGGGCAGGAGGGGAACCGCCTCCTGCCCGATCAAATCAGGCCCGCGTAAGGAAATTTGCTGCTATGCAGCACACGGACCGCGCGCAGCGGGCAGGAGAAAAAATCACCTCCTGCCCGATCAAATCAGGCCTCCCCTTTGTTTAACAGCGTGCCGCTTTACCATGTTACTTTAACAAATAAAATTCATTGACAAAACATACTGAATGGTATATGATTGAAATGTCTTTGTGTGGTGGACAATTGTAAATCTGGCAGCTATTCTGCAGGGAGTGAACAGCTGCAAAAAAGAAACAAAGGAGGGTGATTCATTTGGCTAAGTATGTGGTAAAGAGAATCTTACTGGCCATCGTAACGGTATTTATTATATGTGCCATTACGTTTTTTGGTATGAACGCAATCCCGGGCGGTCCTTTCGATTCCGAGAAGGCTCCGAGTCCGGAAGTCAAAGCGGTTCTGATGGAGAGATATAATCTCGACAAGCCGGTGACGACGCAGTTCGTGCTGTACCTTGGAAATCTTGTTCATGGGGACTTTGGCGTTTCCTTAAAGACAGGACGTGACATTATGACGACGCTCCTTGAGTCGTTTTCCATATCGGCGCGCCTTGGAGGTTCTGCCGCCGCGCTCGCTCTTGCGATGGGGATTGTGCTCGGAAGTATCGCGGCACTGATGAGGAACAAGTGGCCCGACCGGCTGATTGTCTTTTTATCGACGCTGGCGACCGCCGTCCCGAGCTTCGTACTCGCGACGCTGCTTCTGCTTGTATTCTGCATCAAGCTGGGCTGGTTTCCGGTGTTCTCGACGGACAATCAGAGCTATATTCTCCCCGTGATCGCGCTTTCTCTTTACCCGATGGCATACACGACGCGTCTGACCAAGACGAGTATGCTGGACGCGTTCGGACAGGATTATGTGCGTACTGCGCGGGCGAAGGGCGTCCCGCAGATCAAGGTGATCTTCAAGCACACGCTTCGAAACGCGCT
>CANQEC010000136.1 GCA_947594335.1 uncultured Lachnospiraceae bacterium | reverse complement strand
TGATCTATTCCATCATCCCGATCTGCGGCGTGCTCATCATTTTCTACAGTATCCTGAACATAATAGCTGATCTCAAAGGGGAAGAATAGGAGGTAAGATATGTCAGTAGCAGCTCAGGTTGCCCTTGTAATGGTAGTAATGTTGGTAGTTTTACTGGTGCTGGGAGTACCGATCGGAGTCAGTATCGGACTTTCCTCGGCAGTCTCCATGATCTGCATGCTTCCGTCGCACATCGCGTTCGCGACGTCCGCGCAGAGACTGTTCGCAGGCACAAACTCGTTCTCCCTGGTCGCCATCCCGTTCTTCATTCTTGCGGGAAATATCATGAATAACGGCGGTATCGCGATCCGTCTGGTCAACTGCGCGAAGGTGCTCAGCGGCCGTATGCCGGGAGCTCTTGCTGAGACAAACGTAGTCGCAAACATGCTGTTCGGCGCGATCTCCGGTTCCGGCGCGGCGGCAGCGGCGGCAATCGGCGGAACAATCGGACCTCTTGAGAAAAAAGAAGGCTATGATCCGGATTACTCCGCGGCAGTCAACGTGGCTTCCGCTCCGGTCGGCATGCTGATTCCTCCGAGCAACACGATGATCGTATTCTCCACGGTGGCAGGAAGCGTATCCATCTCCGCTCTGTTTATGGCCGGATATATCCCGGGCATCATCTGGGGCGGCGGCATCATGATCCTTGCAGGCATCACGGCGAAGAAGCTTGGTTATCAGACAAAAGAGAAGATGACTCTGTCCATCGCGCTTAAGACATTCTGGGAAGGTATTCCGAGTCTTCTGATGATCGTCATCGTTATCGGCGGTATCCTCGGCGGTATTTTCACGGCGACGGAAGGTTCCGGCATCGCGGTTGTCTACGCGACGATCCTGTCCCTGATCTATCGTTCCATTAAACTCAAGGATATCCCGCGCATCGTCGGCGAGTCCGCAAAGATGACCGGTACGATCACGTTCATGATCGGTCTGTCCTCCATCATGTCCTGGGCAATGGCCTTCACGGGAATCCCGGATATGGTAGCGCAGGCAGTGCTTCAGATCACGAGCAACAAGATTTTGATTTACCTGCTGATCAACATCATCCTGCTGGTAGTCGGTACTTTCATGGACCCGACGCCTGCGATCCTGATCTTCACGCCGATCTTCCTTCCGATCTGCACAAGCCTTGGAATGAATCCGGTTCATTTCGGAATCATCCTGTGCTACAACCTGTCTGTTGGAACGATCACACCTCCGGTTGGAACGATCCTGTTTACAGGCTGCAAGGTGGGCGGCGTTACGATCGAGAGTATACTGAAATATCTGCTCCCGTACTTCGCGGTCATCATCATCGGTCTGCTTCTGGTGACCTATGTGCCGATGATCTCTCTGTTCATTCCGAGCGCGCTGGGACTGATCTGAGAATGCCATCCAGAGGGAGGAGCTATTTGCTTTGCGGCATCCCGGCTTCTTTTCGGGAGTGTGCATGAGATTCGAAGCGGAGGATATCCGCTGATGCACAGCCGGATTTTGTGCGCAGACTGACAGCCGCAAAAGGGCAGGGCATCTTCCAGGCGGCCCTTTGGGGCTCCCGGGGGATGCGCCTGCCCGTACACGTCAGAAACAGAAAAAATCTAGGAGCAGGAGGGAGATTCTGTATGAAAAAGTTTATGGATGAGGATTTCATGCTTGGCACGGAAACCGCGGCAGAGCTGTACCATAAGATCGCGGAGAAAATGCCGATCGTGGATTATCACTGTCATATCAACCCGCAGGAGATCGCCGAAGACCGGAAGTTCGACAATATTACACAGGTATGGCTTGGCGGCGATCATTACAAATGGCGCCAGATGAGGTCCAACGGCGTCGATGAGTATTATATTACAGGCGATGCGCCTGCCAGGGAAAAGTTCCAGAAATGGGCCGAGACGCTGGAGAAGGCGATCGGCAACCCGCTGTTCCACTGGAGCCATCTGGAGCTGCAGCGCTTTTTCGGGTATTATGGAGTGCTTGACGGGGATTCGGCGGAGGAAGTCTGGAATCTGTGCAACACGAGGCTGCAGGAGGATTCCATGAGCGTCAGAAATCTGATCCGCCAGTCTAATGTGAAACTGCTGTGTACGACGGACGATCCGGTTGACGATCTGAAATGGCACAGGAAAATCAAAGAGGATGAGAGCTTTGAGGTTCAGGTGCTTCCGGCCTGGAGACCGGACAAGGCGATGAACCTGGAGAAGCCGGAGTATCCGGATTATCTTGCGAAGCTTTCGGAAGTGTCCGGCGTGGAGATTAAATCCTTTGCGGATCTGAAGAAGGCGCTCGCGGTCCGGATGGATTTCTTCGACAGCATGGGCTGCAGGGTTTCCGATCACGGGATCGATTACGTGATGTATGAACCGGCTTCCGATGAGGAGATCGAACGGATTTTTGCGGCGCGCATGGCCGGAGAAGCGATCTCGAAGGAGGATGCGGCAAAGTATAAGACGGCGTTCATGCTGTTTGTCGCTTCGAAATATGAGGAGCTCGGCTGGGTGATGCAGCTCCATTACGGCTGCATCCGCGACACCAACACGACGATGTACAAGCTGCTGGGGCCGGACACCGGATTTGACTGCATCAGCAATTACGCTCCGGCGAGCCAGCTGGCGGGATTCCTTAACGCGGTCAACGAGGCGAAAAATCTTCCGAAGACGGTACTTTACAGCCTGAATCCGGGAGACGACGAGCTGATCGGAACGATCCTTGGCTGCTTCCAGGGAAGCGACGCGGTTGGAAAGATTCAGCAGGGCTCCGCATGGTGGTTCAACGATCACAAGACCGGCATGAGAAAGCAGATGACGTCCCTCGCGAACCTGGGACTTCTCGGGAATTTCCTTGGGATGCTGACCGATTCCAGAAGCTTTTTGTCCTATCCGAGACACGAGTATTTCCGCAGGATCATGTGTGATCTGATCGGCGGCTGGGTCGAGAACGGAGAATATCCGAAGAACATGAAGAATCTGGAGAAGATCGTAAAAGGAATCTGCTACAATAACGCGGTGCGCTATTTCGGTTTTCCGCTTGACGAAATATAAAAAATAAACGTTCATGCCGGGTATGTCCGGCAGCATCATGAATAGGAGTCTGCGTAACGGGCAGGAGGAAAACAGCCTCCTGCCCGATTAAAATATATGATTGAAATTTTTCGGCTTTTCCTGTACAATATCATATCAACGGTCGGAAAAAGGAACTGCTGTCGGGGCAGGAGAGGAAGGGGAAACAAATGGAGGCATATCTGGATAATTCCGCGACAACGCGCTGCTCGGAATCTGTGCGCGACGTAGTCGTGCGGACAATGATGGAGGATTACGGGAACCCTTCGTCGAAACATCAAAAAGGTCTGGACGCGGAGCATTATCTGCGGGATGCCAGGGAGACGATCGCGCGGACAATGAAAGTAAATGAAAAAGAAATATTTTTCACCTCCGGAGGTACGGAGTCGAACAACTGGGCGCTGATCGGAGCGGCTATGGCGAACAGGCGGACGGGGATGCATCTGATTACGACGGCGGTGGAGCACGCGGCCGTGCTGATGCCGATGCAGTACCTGAAGGAGCAGGGATTTTCCGTGACCTATCTTCCGGTTGACGGGAGAGGACTGATCAATCTTTCGGATCTTGAGGCGGCCATCCGCGAGGATACGATTCTGGTGTCGGTCATGTATGTGAATAATGAGGTCGGCACGGTGGAGCCTGTTGAGGAGGCGGCCCGCCTGATAAAAAAGAAGAATCCGCGCACGCTGTTCCATGTGGACGCGATTCAGGCTTACGGAAAATTTTCCATTTATCCGAAACGGACCGGGATCGACATGCTCTCTGTGAGCGGGCATAAGATACACGGACCGAAAGGGATCGGTTTTCTGTATATCAATGAGAAAGTAAAGATTCATCCGCTGATTCTTGGCGGAGGTCAGCAGAAAGGGATGCGTTCCGGCACCGATAATGTTCCGGGAGCCGCGGGACTTGCCGCTGCCGCAAAGGACGCGTATGAACATCTGGAAGAGAATGTGGAATATCTGCAGAAGCTGCGCGGGCGGATGCTGGACGGGCTTCGCGCGCTGAATGAGCGCCTGACGGATGACGGAACCGGAGGCGCAGATTCCGGATCCGGCGCTTTTTTGGAAGGAAGAAGCGAAGACCGCCGGGCATCGTCGTCAGAAAGAAAGCTGCGGGAAGGAACAGGGAGCGCCCGCGCGGGACAGCAGAGGATGCCGGTGATCGTCATAAATTCCGGGGAGGATGAGCACAGCGCGCCGCATATTGTCAGCGCCGCGTTTCCGGGGATCCGCAGCGAAGTGCTGCTGCACGCGCTGGAGGAGCGCGGGATCTGTGTCTCGGCGGGAAGCGCCTGTACATCCAACAAGAAGCTCCCGGTCAGCACAGTGCTGAAGGAGCTTCACCTGCGCCCGGAACTGCTTGAGTCAACGCTGCGCTTCAGCTTCAGCCGCCTTACGACGGAGGAAGAAATCGATTACTGTCTGAAGACGCTGGAGGAGCTGCTTCCGGTGCTGCGCAGGTATGTAAGACATTGACCGAAAACATTGACCAAAAAGGGAAAAACAGGACACTTTGTAAAAATCTGCCGGGGAGTTCCCGGCGCGCCCGAAAGAAAGGAAATTGCGGGATGTTCAAATGTTTTTTGATAAAATACGGGGAAATCGGCATCAAGGGAAAGAACCGCCATCTGTTTGAGGATGCCCTGGTGCGGCAGATCTGCCGCGCGCTGCGCAGGGTGGACGGAAAGTTTTACGTATATAAGGAGCAGGGCCGCATTTATGTTGACTGCGAGGCTCTGTATGATTATGATGAGGTAATTGACAGTCTCTCAAAGGTGTTCGGGATTGTCGGCATCTGTCCTGTCATGAAGACAGAGGACAGGGGACTTGAGGAACTGGGGACGGAAGTGATCGATTTTCTGGAAAATGTATACGATATCCACAGCCAGACGTTCAAGGTTGTGACGCGCCGCGCAAAAAAAAGCTATCCGGTCGAGTCCATGGAGGTGAACGCCTATCTCGGGCATCGGATTCTGGAAGCTTTTCCGGGTATGAAGGTGGATGTCCACGATCCTGAGATCCTGCTGCATGTTGAGATCCGCGAAAAGATTTTTATCTATTCAAAGATCATTCCGGGGCCGGGAGGAATGCCGGTCGGGACAAACGGAAAAGCCATGCTGCTGCTCTCAGGAGGAATTGACAGCCCGGTTGCCGGCTATATGATCAGCAAACGGGGAGTTGAGATTGACGCCGTCTATTTTCACGCGCCGCCTTATACGAGCGAGCGGGCAAAGGAAAAGGTCGTCGATCTGGCGCGCATCGTGGCGTCCTATTCCGGGCCGGTCAATCTGCACGTCGTGAACTTTACGGATATACAGCTTTACATTTACGATAAATGTCCGCATGACGAGCTGACGATCATCATGCGCCGTTATATGATGAAAATCGCGGAGCATTTCGCGCGCCAGTCGGGATCCATGGCGCTCATTACGGGAGAGAGCCTCGGACAGGTGGCAAGCCAGACGATACAGAGCCTCGCGGCGACGAATGAGGTGTGTACAATGCCCGTATTCCGGCCTCTGATCGGATTTGACAAGCAGGAGATCATCGATGTGTCCGAAAAGATCGGCACGTACGAGACGTCGATCCTGCCGTTTGAGGACTGCTGCACGATCTTTGTGGCAAAACACCCTGTGACAAAGCCGAACCTGAACGCGATCAGGCGCTCGGAACAGAAACTGAATGAGAAGATTGACGAGCTGGTAAAGACAGCGATTGAAACGACCGAGGTCATCCGCGTGGAATAGAAGGCGCAGGGTCCGGTCAGAGAAACAAAAACCAAGACAAAAACTCCCGGCAGTCCCATCTGCGGGACTCCCGGGAGTATCCGGTTTTTCGATTTCCATGCGGCCAATTCTGGCCGGCCTGTTCAAAGCCGGAGCTGTAACCGTATGACTACTGAATAATATACGGGGCGAGTATGTTCATGATTTCGTCCATATTGTTTTCGGCATGAATATTCAGCTCGATTGGTTTGGACAGATCAAGGCTGAAGATTCCCATGATTGATTTTGCGTCAATAACGTATCTTCCGGAGACAAGATCGAAGTCGTTGTCAAATCTGGTGATGTCGTTTACGAAAGATTTTACTTTATCAATCGAATTTAAAGAAATCTTTACGGTTTTCATTTTAGATCCCCCCTCTGCTGTTATTTTATAACAACATCTTAACGGCTTGGAGGATAAAAGTCAAGTGAAAACGGTTAAAGGGGAGAGGAAGATGAAAAAGAAAGCGGCGCTGCATAACCTTGGCTGCAAGGTAAATGCTTATGAGACGGAAGTAATGGGAAAGCTTCTGGAGGAAGCCGGGTATGAGATCGTTCCGTTTGAACCCGGCGCGGACGTCTATGTGATCAACACATGTACGGTGACAAATATTGCGGACAGAAAATCCAGGCAGATGCTGCACCGCGCGAGAAAAATGAACCCGGAAGCGATCGTCGTCGCGGCAGGCTGCTATGTGCAGACTGCGAAAGAGGCGGCAGAGAGTGATCCCGCGATCGACATTGTGCTTGGAAATAACCGGAAAAGTGAGCTGCTGCAGGCTCTGCGCCTGTTTGAGGAGGCGCGAAAAGGCGCAGACGGCGC
>CANQEC010000135.1 GCA_947594335.1 uncultured Lachnospiraceae bacterium | reverse complement strand
TGATTCTTCCAGCATTTGTTCAAAACTCAAATCTGACATTGTTTTGAAACCTCCTCAATCAAATTTTTGGGGGTCGACGCCCCTGCTGTAATACCTACGCAACTCATGGACGGCAATCGTTGGATATCCAGGTCTCTTATTGTTTGTATATGGTAAGTATTTACACATTCTTTTTTGCATATCTCGTACAGCTTACGGGTGTTCGAGCTGTGACTGCCTCCGATTACAATCATGCTGTCCACCTTCTTCGCAATCTCACGGGCTTCCGACTGCCTCTCCTCCGTGGCACTGCACACTGTTTTCAAGATATCTACCACATCATACCGCACTTTCGAAATAATTTCAACTAATTTATCAAAATTCTTGTAATTAAATGTCGTCTGAGAAACAATACAGAGCCGTCCCGTCCCGCATCCCCGGAACCAGGCCGCTTCTTCCTCGGAGCCGATCACCGTCACCGGGGCGGCGCACCACCCCTTGATTCCTTCCACCTCCGGATGACCTTCGTTTCCTATTATTATAATGTCGTCCTCCGGGCCGTCATACCGCGCGACGATCCTGTGAATCTTTTTCACAAACGGGCAGGTCGCGTCCACAAGAGACAGACCCTGGTTCTGGATCCGTTCATAAATTTTCCGGGGAACACCATGGGAACGGATGATCACCGTGCCTTCATGGATCTTCCCGATCTCCTCCTCCGATTCGATGATCCTCACCCCGCGGGCCGCGAGCGAGCTCACCACCTCCTCATTGTGAATGATCGGACCGTATGTATAGATGGGCTTCTCCCCTTTTTCGATCTGACGGTAAACCTGCTCTACCGCACGCTCTACGCCAAAACAAAAGCCGGCTGTCTTTGCCACGATCACCTTCATCTGTAAATTCCTTTCCGCCGGAACCGGCCTGTCTGCTGTCTGATTCCCGTTCTGCTCCTTCTGCAAAACTTCTTTTTCTCTGTTTTCCGCGTGTCTCAGTCAGAAATCTTTTGTTTCGCTGCCTCTGCGAACCCCTTTTTTCTCTGCTCTCCGCATGTCTCAGTCAGAAATCTCCCGCTCTGCTTCTCCTGCGAAACTCTTATTTTCTGCTTCCGGCAGATTTCAGCACAAAGTTCCCTGCCGCTCCCGCACCAGGGAAACGATCTGCCCGGTGACCTCCTCCACCGTCATATCCGAGGAGTCGATCCGCACGGCGTCCTCAGCCTGGCGAAGCGGTGCGGTCTCGCGGTTCATATCGCGGAAATCCCGCTCTCTGATATCCGCGGCAATCTCCTCGAGAACAGCTTTCTCTCCTTTTTCACACAGCTCCCTGTATCTTCTCTGCGCGCGTGTTTCCACACTGGCAGTCAGATAAATTTTCAGCTGGGCATCCGGAAGAATCACCGTGCCGATATCACGGCCATCCATCAGAACATCCCTTTTTTCGGCAATCTCCCTCTGAAGCTGCGTCAGCTTCATGCGCACCTGCGGCTTCGAGGCCGCGCTGCTCGCCATCTTGCCGACTTCCTCCGTGCGGATCAGCGGCGACACATCCTCCCCATTCAGAAAAACCTTCTGGGTGCCATTCTCATAGCCAAGCCCCACCTCTATCCCGGAGAGAGCATTCGCAAGCGCCTCCCCGGATGAGATATCCGTTTTCATCCGAAGCAGGCCAAGCGCTATCGCGCGGTACATGGCTCCCGTATCCACATAGAGAAAACCAAGCTCCGCGGCCGCCCGCTTTGCGATCGTGCTCTTGCCGGCTCCGGCCGGACCGTCTATTGCTATCTTAAAACTCATCGTCCTGTTTCCTTTCCTGATTTTATGACGCCAGAGGCAGAAGTTATCAGCCGCGATGCCAGAGTCAGACCTGCCGGGCCAGTTTTTTGCTGAGCAAGGCAGAAATCGCCGCCCGCTTTGCCAGGGTCAGACCTGCCGGGCCAGTTTTTGCTGAGCAAGGCAGAAATCGCCGTCCGTGATGCCAGGGTCAGACCTGCCGGGCCAGTTTTTTGCTGAGCAAGGCAGAAATCGCCGCCCGCTTTGCCAGGGTCAGGCCTTCTTGTCTCGGTCCCCGATCAGCTTTCCCGCGGCTCCCATGCCGGAAGCGTATCCGGTCGCCCACGCAATCTGCAGGTTATATCCTCCGGTTACCGCGTCGAGATCCAGCACCTCCCCCGCGAAATACAGCCCTCTGACCAGCCGTGACTCCATCGTCTGCGGCTGGATCTCTTTTACGCTGACTCCTCCGCGCGTCACAACTGCTTCATTATAATCTCGGAGGGCCGTAACCGTCAATGGGAAATCTCTGGTCATCTCAAGTAATTTCTGCCGCTCCGCCTTTGCTATATGATTCACTGCCTTATCCGGTTCTATTTCACAGCGCTCAAGCATGACCGGCACGAGCTTCGCAGGATAAAGATTCCCGAGCACATTCTTGATCTGCTTGTTCTTTGCCGCGTCAAATTCACGCAGGAAGCGCGCGTCAAGCTGCTGCTCGTCGAGCGCGGGCTTCAGATTGATCTTCATCGCAAGCGGATGTTCCCGCAGTTTCTTCTGGATCACCGTGCTGGCCGTCAGGATCAAAGGTCCTGTCACGCCAAAATGCGTAAACATCATCTCCCCGAATCCAGAATACAGTTCCCTGTTCCCGTCGCAGATCGTCACCTCCACATTTTTGAGCGACAGTCCCTGCAGCTTTTTCGGATAATCCTCCCGGATCTCAAGCGGCACGAGCGAGGGCGAAAGCTCCGTCACATGATGCCCGGTCTCCTGCGCAAACCGGTAGCCGTCTCCCGTAGAACCGGTCGTCCGGTAGGAGATCCCTCCGGTCGCAACGATCACAGCGTCGGCACACACAATTTCCCCGGACGCAAGACGGACTCCCATCACCCGCGAGGAGCCGGACTGATCCTTCTTTTTCCTGGATTTCGCAGAAGTTCCGGACGAACTCTGAACCCCAGGATCAGATTTTTTTGCAGAAGCTCCGGACAGTTCCTGAATCCCGGAATCAGGCTTTTTCACAGAATTTCCATCCGAATCCTGAACCCCGGAATCAGATTTTTTCACAGAATTTCCATCCGAATCCTGAACCTCTGAATCAGATTTTTTTGCAGAAGCTCCGGACAGTTCCTGAACCCCGGAATCTGTCTTTTCCTGCACCCCTTCCTCTGTAAGGATTTCCTTCACCTCACAGTCCAGATGGACAGCCACGCCCCGTTCGCGCATGCTGCGGTTCAGCGCCGCGATCACATCCGACGAATGATCCGATACGGGGAACACCCGGTTCCCCCGTTCCGTCTTCAGCCTGAGTCCGGCCTTTTCAAAAAAATCCATCACATCCTGGCTTGTAAAACCGTACCCGGCACTGTAAAGGAATTTGCGGTTCACGCAGACTGCCTGCAGAAATTCCTCCGGGCTGCAGTTATTCGTCACGTTACATCTTCCTTTTCCCGTGATGTACAGTTTTTTCCCGATCTTTTCATTTTTTTCATACAGGTGAACCTCACAGCCCTGCCCGGCCGCCGCAATCGCCGCCATCGCCCCGGCAGGACCTCCTCCGATCACAATTATTTTCGCCATATCCACTCTCCCGGTCACTCATATCTTTTCACTCGGCAAAAGGCCCTGCGCGGATTCAGGACTTTTCATCTCCGGGGCATTGCCGCATTCCAGCTCAAACCAAAACTCAACGCCGTCCTCATAATTTTTCACGCCGTATTTCTGATGAAACGACTCCATGATCGCCCGGACAATGGACAGTCCAATGCCGCTGCCCCCGTATTCCCGCGTCCTTGCCTTGTCAACCTTGTAAAATTTGTCCCAGATCTGCGGCACATCCTCCGCGGGAATTGGCTTCCCCGTATTGAACACGGAAATCCTTGCCTTGTTTTCCTCCCGCACGGCGCATACCTCGATCCTGCGCTCTCCGTCCGCATGGTTCATCGCATTGCTCAGATAATTTGTCAGAACCTCCTCGACCTTGAACTCATCGCCCCAGACAGGCAGCGTATCCTCCCCTCTGTACAGAATCCGCTCTTCCTTTTGCTGGGCAAGGATGGAGACTGACTGAATCTTGTTTTGGATCAGCGGGACGATGTCAAACCGTTCCATTTCCACCTGCTCATTTCCTTCCTCGAGCTGATTCAGCGTCAGAAGCTTTCTCACAAGCTGGTTCATCTTTCCCGCCTCATCCATGATAACGTCGCAGTAAAACTCCCGGCTCTCCGGATCGTCATTTATACATTCCTTCAGCCCTTCCGCATAGCCCTGCACCAGCGCGATCGGCGTTTTCAGTTCATGTGAGACATTCGACAAAAACTCCCTGCGCATCTCGTCGATCTTTGTTTTCTTTTCTATATCCCGCTGAAGCTCATTGTTCGCGGTCATCAGCTGCGAATATGCCTGCTCCAGCTTCTCCGACATCTGATTAAAATGTTCCCCGAGCTGCCCGATTTCATTTTTCCCGCCGCTCGTATACCTGACGTTAAAATCAAGATCAGCCATCCTCTTGGAAAGCTCCGTCAGCTCATGGATCGGCTTTGTCACCCGGCCAGTCACCCACAGGATGATCACGGTGCTCACCAGGATGCCGGCAATGCAGACATAGCGTATAAACTCATTCGTGATCCCCACGCTGTCCCTTATCCCGGCCATCGCGATGCGCATCATAAAGTAAAAACCCGCGTCAAGCGTCCCCCACATTTCCAGATAATCCGTCCCCAGAGCGCTGTCGTACTTCTTCCGGATCACATAGCTGTCCGTGTATTCCAGCACGTCCGCCTTCTGATCTATATCAATCCCCAGAATATATCCGTTCAGCCGTCCTACAAAGACGCGCAGATCGGCCGCGCTCATCTCCGTCCACATCACCTTTTCAAAGATCCGGTTGGTGATCACAAAAATAATATTGTTGGAAAGACGCAGACTGTTGAACTCCGTCATCTTATCATCAGCAACCTGCCCCGTCTCGCTGATCCCTTCGTTGAGGATCTCGTACGCCTCCTCGAGCGCTTCCGTCTTTCTGAGATAATAAAAATCCTCCTGCAGAAACAGGTTCGCCATCATGCAGGTCAGAAGCACGGCCGCCATCAGCCCCGTAAATATCAGCGCAAGCTGCTTTCGCATTGAAATCTTCATGATGTCAACCTGCCTCAAACTTATATCCCATGCCCCAGATTGTCTTGATGTAATCACCGCGTTCGCCGAGCTTGCTGCGCAGCTTCTTGACATGCGTATCGATCGTCCTCGCATCTCCGAAATAATCATAATTCCAGACGCTGTTCAGAATCTTCTCCCTGGAGAGCGCAATTCCCTGATTTTCAACAAAATAAGTCAGAAGCTCGAACTCCTTGTAGCTCAGCTCCACATCTTTTCCGTCAATCGTCACCTGGTGCGCCGCTTTGTTGATCTCGATCGCGCCGGCCCGCAGGATATCATCCGCCGCAAAACCCGTCGCCCGGCGCAGGATCGCCTCCACGCGCGCGACCAGGATCTTCGGGCTGAAAGGTTTGGAGATATATTCATCCACTCCCAGTTCGAATCCGAGAAGCTCGTCCCGCTCGTCGCTCTTCGCCGTCAGCATGATGATCGGAACATTGGAGTAGGAACGGATCTCACGGCAGACCTGCCAGCCGTCCATCTTCGGCATCATAACGTCAAGAATGATCAGGGCGATATCCTTTTTCTCGAAAAAAATATCGATCGCCTGCGCTCCGTCTTCCGCCTCAATAACCTCAAAATCCTTCTTCACCAGGAAATCCCGGACGAGTTTTCTCATCCTGCTCTCGTCATCCACCACAAGAATCTTTAATTTGTCCATATTCCGTCTCCTTTTCCGGGCAGCATTTCTTCGTCCGCCGCTGATACAGGTTTGCCGCTCGCCGCCTAAGAGGCGGGAGTCCTTTTTCTCTGATATACCACAAATTTATGTCAAATATGTGTTTCTCTGTTTATCAGCCGCTTAAAAATTATACCACCTTATCGGGCCAAAACAAGGGATTTTTCACCGATATGCGATTTTAATGGACAAACCCCCAAAAACATATTATAATGTCCGGCAGCAGGTATCTGTTCAGACAGAATCTGACTTTCAAATCAAAGGAGAACTGTACATGAAAAAACTGACAAAAGAAGAAAAGCACCGGCAATGCGTCCGGGAGATCAAGGGGACGCTGATCGTAGTCGCCATCTGCTGTATCTGGCACATCGCGACAGCATTCCTGCTGAACGGGAGCGGGCTTTATTTTCTGGGCATGCCGGCATGGTTCAGCGTTTCGGTGCTTGGCACAATTGTTCTGGCGCTCGCCGGCGTCGCATTCCTTCTGAAAAAAGTCTTCGTTGACTTTGAATACGATGATGAAACGGAGGAGATGTGACATGTCGCAAAATCAGATCATTATCCTCGGTATCTTCATCGGTTATCTGGTTCTGAATGTGGGAATCGGAATCATCTTCAGCAAACGGGAGGACGCAAAGAGCAGCCTCTCCTCGGAAAAGAAATATTTCATCGGCGGAAGAAGTATGGGCGGCATGGTGCTCGCCATGACGACGATGGCGACCTACACTTCCGTCAGTTCATTCGTCTCCGGCCCGGGCGCCGCGGGACTGACCTACGGTTACGCGCAGGTCTGGGTGGCCGCCGTTCAGGTGCCGGTTACCTTCCTCGTGCTGGGTGTTCTGGGCAACAAGCTGGCTCTCG
>CANQEC010000134.1 GCA_947594335.1 uncultured Lachnospiraceae bacterium | reverse complement strand
GCTGCTGATTCTGCCGGATCTTCAGCTTTTCATTCTCATATTCCGTCGAAAGCTGAGCCTCGATCCGGTCAAGCCGCTCCTGGTTTTGCCTGACCTTTAGTTTTTCCTGTTCCAGCTCCCTGCACCTGTCATTTGCGGCGCGGAGCATCTCCTCCAAAGCGTCCGCTTCCTGGGAAATCCTTTCCAGATGCCCTGCCGCCGCCGCCGCTTTTTGCGATGTGTCCTCCAGCTTTTGCAGAGCGCCGGGCAGATTCAGCCCCTCAAGCCGGTCAAGCCGCTCCTGGTTCTGCCTGACCTTTAATTTTTCATTTTCATATTCCGACAGTATCGTTTTCAGTAACTGCAGATCCTTCTTCATAATTTCACCCGCCTAATCCTGATACTCTCCTTTTCCATCTGCCTTGCGCGCCGTGCTTCGCGGCGGCAAAGCGACGCTTAATCCTCATACTCTCTTTTTTCCATACGTCTGCCGTCCACGGTCCAGAAATTATCCAGCCTGCAAAGACCGATATCCTTCTTGTTTGCCGTGATCCTGAACGGGATGATATTCCGGATATCGTCGTACCGGATCCCGTCCTTCGAGTGAATCGCGACATCCAGCATATAGCGTGCCGGAAGCAGACAGTTATCGGTCACTGTGATAACGACCCTCCCCTTTTCTTTGATAGGTACAAGGCTGTCATGCTCGATCAGCGTATTTGTCCCGTACGCGTGAACGCCGTCGTCGCGGAAGATCCCGATTCCGAAATTTCCGAGCAGATCCTGCTCATCGCTTTTGTAATCCATCTGCACGACGAAGGATTCGCCGCTCTTAAAAACCGTTTTCTCTTTGCCGTCCGTATCCATCAGCTTCACATCGGTAAACTGAATCTTTTTATTCCCGATGCGGATCGACAGCGGACTGCAGAACGGGGGAAGCTCTTCCTTCTTCTCCTCAGGCCCCGGCTTATTCTGTATGTTCTCCTGCTCCGGCTGCTGCGCGGGAATTTCCGGCTGCTGCTCCTGATCTTTCTCCTGGCCGGGATCCTCCTTCTCCTTTTCAGGCTTTGCTTCCTGCTCTCTCTGCTCTTTTTCCCTTTGCTTTTCTTCCGCCTTTTTCCGTTCTTCCCTCTCCAGGATCTCAAGGCGCTTATTTTCCATCTCTTTCAGATAATGCTCATGAACATATTTGGGAATCCCCTCATCGCGGATCACTCCGCCGTCGATCCAGATCGTGCGCTCACAGATTTGTTCAATCTGGGGAAGCGAGTGCGAAACGATCACGATCGTCGTCCCCATCGCCTTGATCTCACGCATCCGGTCAAAACATTTTTCCTGAAAATTGATATCGCCGACAGCCAGAATCTCATCCACCAGAAGGATATCGGCGTCCACATTGATCGCGACGGAAAAAGCGAGACGCATATACATTCCTGAAGAATACGTACGGACCGGATTGTCGATAAACTCCTCCAGCTCGGAAAATTCAATGATATCGTTAAGACGCCGGTCAATCTCTTTTCTGGTCAGGCCAAAGATCGACGCGTTGATATAGATATTTTCACGCCCGCTCATATCCGGGTGAAAGCCCGCCCCGAGTTCGATCAGACTGGAAACACGGCCCCTCATCTCAATCTGTCCGCTGTCGGGATACATGATCCTGGACAGCAGCTTCAGGGTCGTGCTTTTTCCGCAGCCGTTGTGTCCGATCAGGCCGATCGCCTCGCCCTTTTTCACGGAAAAGCTGATGCCGCGAAGAACCTCGCGTTTCTCGTATTTCCTGCGGTTTTTGGAAACCAGCTTCTCCTTGATCGTACTTCCTTTGTCAAAATATACCTTAAACCCTTTTTTAAGATTTCTGACCTCGATCGCGTTTTTTTCGTCCGTCATAACACCCATCACAACTCCTCCGCAAAATGGCGTTCCAGTCTTCCGAACAGCAGCCAGCCGATGATCAGCAGGCCGATCCCGAGTCCCACAGCGACCAGAAGCGTATTCAGATGAGGAATCTGCTTATAATACAGCACATCCCGGTACGCGACGATCACGGACGACATCGGATTCAGCCAGAATACAGGCCTCAGCTGCTCCGGAACCATATCGATCGAATACATCACGGGAGTCAGAAACTGCCACGCCATCGCGATGATGATCAGAATGTGCTCCAGATCCCTTAAATAAACCGTAACGGAGGATGAGATAAACGCTATCCCGAGCGCCAGAAGATACTCAACCAGGACGACCGGCACCAGAAACGGCAGCGCGGCCGGATTTATCCCTTTCCCCGAGACCAGCAAAACGGCGAAGACCACAATCAGAGACAAAAGCATATTCACAAGCTGACACGTAACATGCGCGATGGGAAGAACCTCCCTGGGAAAATAAATTTTTTTCACCATTTCCTTCTGCGAGATGATGCAGCTGGATCCTCCTGTCAGGGAGGAACTGAAAAAAATCCACGGGATCAGGGCCACAAACAGAAACAGGTAATAATCCTCGATCCCTGATCTCATGATGACAGAAAACACAACCGTATAAACGCCAAGCTGAAGCAGCGGATTCAGAAAAGTCCACGCAAAGCCCAGCACGGAGCCTTTGTAGCGGCCTCTCAGATCTCTCTTGATCAGACTGGCTATCATCGTCCGATAATGATATATTTCCTGAATTTTACTCATAATTTTTCTCCACGTTATTTTACGGATGCCGGACATCCGTCCGATTCAGAACCTGCCGCTCACAGAATTTCTTCCAGCCGTCTTTTCGCGAGCGTTTTTATTTTCTCCATCCCAAGAGTCTTTTGAATATGTTCCCGGGAGCGCTTTGCGATCCGCTGATAATATTCCTTATCCAAGGCAAGCCGCTTCATATATTCCGCCGCTTCCTCAATGGACGGATCCGCCCAGCGGTTCCCTTTTTTGTAGGGAGGGTAGTCTTTTTCCAGCTCTTTCAGCCGACAGCTCACCATACAGGCGCAGCCGGAATCCATAAACTCCGTATTTGCCGACCAGTTGGTCGCAATTGTCGGAACGCCGTTCTGCATGGCCTCCGCAAGCACCAGCCCGAACCCCTCCGCGCGGTGAAGCGACACAAACACATCGACGCAGGCCGTCAGGCTGTTTACCTCGATCCGCTCCAGATTGCGGCTGATCAGATAGATATTCTCATAGCCGGCGGTGTCCTTTCTGATCCGGCCCAGCTCCTTTTCATCGGCGGAGTTGACCTTGATCACCAGGCCGACGTCCGTGCGGTCCGGGGCAAACGCCTGCCGAAACGCCCGGATCACACCTGCCGGGTTCTTGCGCTCGCTGATGCTCTGGGAATCGTACATCATTAAAAAGAGGAACTTATCCTGCGGCAGGCCAAAATACTCCCGTCCGTATTTTTCGGTATCCGCCTCCGCCGTGACGTGATACGGAATCGTATACACCGGCTTGTCCGTCTTTTTGCGTATGGCCCTGCTGATAAATTCCGACGGCGTCCAGATCTCGTCCAGCAGATTGATATAGGGAACCCACTCGTCGGGAAAATCCTCCAGCTCCCAGAGCCAGTACGCGATATTGTATCTGCCGTCAAACGAACTCCTGCCCATCACCGCGTATGCTTCCGCGAAATCCGAGGGATTCACATGCCAGAGATTCACCGAATAGCTCAGCTCTGTCTGCATCTTTTCCTTATAATCGTCAGAGGAAACCCGGTTCTTCGTATTTTGTTCATAATTATAGATGAGATAAGGGACGTCCAGCTCCCGGATCACGCGTTCCAGAAGGCGGAAGCTCTGCCCGAGTCCGGTGGCGCCATCGATCGGTCCGATCAGATTCAGCCCTGCCGGAAAAGCATCCGACTCAAACGGCCGGATCTGAATCCGGCTGATTTCCTGCGCGATGCGCGCCAGCATCATCTGTTTGCCCTTACGCAAAACCGGAGCAGGCACCATCTTTTTTAATATCGGCTTCGCTTTGTTCACACAGTTCATTGCTGATTCCAATACCGCCATAGTGCTGCCTCCTCCTCATGCCAGCCTATTATAGCTTAACTCACCTTACATTACAAGGAATTTTTCACAATCTAAAAGGTTCTAAGCCGTTTACAATTCCCGGCGCAGCGCTTCCAGCAGCTTCGCTGCCTCCGTTTCACAACAAAACGCGGCGCTTCTTTTACGGCCTGCCTCTGTTTTCCTGGCAAGACAGTCTTCGTCTGCCTGCTCAAACTCCAGAATCGCCCTTTCCAGATCCTGCTCATCGTTGTTTTTAAAATAAAACGCCGCATCCCCCAGTATCTCCGGCAGAGAACTGGAATCGGACGCTATGACCGGAACCTTTTGCGACATTGCCTCAAGCGGAGGTATTCCGAAGCCCTCATACAGAGACGGAAACACAAAGCATCTGGCCATCTGATATACCGCCGGAAGATCCTCATCCTCGATAAATCCCGTGACCGTCACCATGCCGTCCTGCTTTGCCTGCGCAAGCAGCTCCTCAATCTTCCAGCCTTTCCGCCCGGCAAGCACAAGCTTTGTCTTCAGTCTTCCCTGCCTGTACAGTTTCAGGCAGACATTCAGAAGAAGCAGCATGTTTTTCCGCGGCTCCAGCGTGGACAAACAGAGATAATATTCATCCGGCAGTCCGTATTTCTCCCGGATATGCGCAAACTCCTCAGGGGCAGCCTGTTTTTCGCACCGGAACAGTTCCGGTATACCGTTGTACGTGATAAGTATTTTTTCCTTTTTTATTTTCAGGATATCCCGGATCCGGTCTCTGCTGAATTCTGAAACCGTGAGGATACGGTCCGCGCACCGGGCCATGCAGCGGTAAGAAAGGCGGAAGTACCATACCATCTGCCGTTTCATCGTCTCCGGGCAGTCCCAGCATCCCATGTCGTGAATCGTCCCGTATACGTGCTTTTTTCGCAGCAGCACCGGCATGGGAAACGCAAAAAACAAAAAGGCGTCCGCTTTCAGGCGGTTCAGATACCGCGGCAGTCTCCACTGGTTAAAGGCCAGCTTTCTGCAGCCCTTCAGCACATGAAAATGAATGTCCGGATCCCCCGAAAACAGCTGGAAATCCGGAAATACCTTGTTTTTAAAGACAAGCTCAAATTCCATTCTCCCGCCGTCCGTCCCTGCAGTGCTTTCTTTTTGTCCGCTTCGGGCTTCCGCCCGGTTCAGCCGGATCAGCGCGAGCGTCATGTTCAGCGCGTACCGCTCGATACCGGTAAAGTTGTCATCGAGGGACGTCAGATCGATCACTATCCTCATTTTTCCCAGCCTTCCTGTACTTCCAAACAAGCGGAAGTATTTTTACGTCATCCACCAGATATCGTTTAAACAGGCGCCGCGGCTCTCTGCAAAGCCGGTAAAACCATTCCAGTCCGCATTTCTGCATCCATCGCGGGGCGCGGCGCGCTTTCCCCGCGGCAAAATCAAGACTTGCTCCAAAGCCAAACGCCAGAATGCCGTCCAGCCTGTCCCGGTTTTCCCACAAAAAGATTTCCTGCTTCGGCGTCCCGAGCCCGACGATCAGCAGATCCGGAGACGCTTTTTTGATCATTTCCCATATCTTTTCAACCTCCGCGGGATCCTTCTCGAACCCGTACGGGGGAGAATAGGTTCCGGTCACAACAAGCTTCGGATACACCTTTTTCAGATTTTCCGCCGCAAGCTGCGCCACTCCCTCGGCCGCGCCCAAAAAATACATCCGGTATCCCTGCGCGGCGGCCAGGCCGCAGAGACGCGGAAACAGATCGGACCCTGAGATCTTCTCCCTGATCGGGCATTTCAAGAGCCGTGATATCCAGATCAGAGGCTGTCCGTCCGTCAGCACCAGAGAGGCGTCCCGGTATGCCCCGCAAAATTTTTCATCCTTCTCCAGCCTGACGACGTGATCCACATTCGGCGTCACAACGTAGCCGCCTTCTCCCTTTTCCGTCAGAACGCGGATCCTCTCCAATGCCTCCGCAAACGTCAGATTATCGATCTCCATGTTTAAAAATCTCATGTTTCCATCCATTCCTTTCGTTTCGCCCAGGCACAAAACGCTCTGAAAATGGTCCTTATTTTAATCTTTCTTTCCGCGGCTCCTGACGCAGCCTGCACAGAGCATCGCCAGCATAAAATAAAAGATCATCCAGTTCAGATTCGCAAACGGCAGCTCCGTCACAATCATCATTCCGGCCGCAGCGGACGAAACCGCAAGCCCGGCCGGCAGAAAATTTTCTCCGCGCAGCGCGTCTTTAAAAGCTTCCCGCAGACTGGCCAAAAGCAGGATCCCATAGCAGATTCCCGCCACGGCTCCGTAGCGGTAAAGATTCATCACGAGACTGCTGGCCGGCCAGCGCGCTTTATTGTTGTACTTTGCCCGGTAATAATGCCCGGTCAGACTGACCTCGCGCAGATACGCCGCGCAGACCTTCCATTTTGTCTCAAACCAGCTGCTCCACGCCTGCGCGGACAGCAGCCGTTCCTTCAGAGATACTTTTATGAGTTTGTTTTTATCCGTTTTTAAGAGGAGCCGTATGCCCGGATCATACGAAATCCGATACAGCAGGAACCGCAGCAGAAGCACCGCGCCAAATCCGGCGGCGGCAAGAAAACATACCTGCAGCAGTCCCGACAGCTTCCCTCTGCACGTTTTTGCGAACCAGCCGCGCAGCCAGAATACCGCATATGCCGCCAGCACCGCGGCAGCGGCAGCAGCGGCGGACATTTCCTGCGTAAGCCAGATCTGATACAGTGCGGCAGCGGCGCCTATCCCGTTTAAAAAAGTCCCGGGACGGCATTTCCCG
>CANQEC010000133.1 GCA_947594335.1 uncultured Lachnospiraceae bacterium | reverse complement strand
CGGCTGTCTGTGTTTTTACGAAAGAGTATAGCACATGCGCCGGAAAACAAAAAGCTTCCTTATTTTTTTTCTTTCGATTTTTTGAAAAAGATAATGCATAATCACCGGATATCTGGTAAAATGGAAGCAGAAAAAAATGACGGAGGCAGCTGATTATGGAAAAGGTATATGTGTTTCTGGCGGACGGGTTTGAGGAGATTGAAGGACTTACCGTGGTGGACATTCTGCGCAGGGCCGGGATCGAGACGGTCATGGTATCGGTCATGAAAGAGCAGATGGTAAAAGGCAGCCACGGAATCGAGATAAAGGCGGATATGGTGTTTGACGCCGAAAAGCTGCAGGATGGGACCGTGTACGTGCTTCCCGGAGGAATGCCCGGGACAAAGCATCTGGCGGCGCATGAAGAGCTGGGTATTTTGATAAAGAAGGCATGCGCCGACGGCAGGAAGGTGGCGGCGATCTGCGCGGCTCCTACTGTGCTGGGAGGACTTGGAATTCTGCAGGGAAGAAAGGCCGTCTGCTACCCGGGCATGGAAGACGGGCTGACCGGCGCCGTTGTCACGAAGGAGACCGTGGCCGTTTCCGGCAATGTGACGACAAGCCGCGGCATGGGCACGGCGATTCCGTTTGCCCTGTCCCTGGTTGCCCAGCTGCAGGGGAAAGAGGCGGCGGACCGGATGGCGGCCGGCATTGTCTGGGCGCAGTAAAGAGGCGGGGGCTTCACCGCGCCGCCGTGACGACGTTCTCTGCGGATGGCGTCCGCTTGTTTTGGACGGACATGCCCGGCACTGCCATGAATAAAAATTCGCGGGCTGTTTTGTGCTTTTGCGCCCTCAAATCTGAGCTTTTGCAGGGTCTGCGCTTTTATAGTAAAAAAGACTGGCATTTTCAAAAGTATTGTGTTATACTGCTAAAATGACTGCATAGTGGGAACAGAGGAAAGCTTTCATCCATGGTGGCGCCCTGCATGCAGGGCATGAACGTTTAAGGAGGAATTTAGTACAATGAGTGTACAGGTGGAGAAACTGGAAAAGAATATGGCTAAACTTACGATTGAGGTTTCAGCAGAGGAATTCGAAGGCGGGCTGGAGAAGGCATACCAGCAGAGTAAAAACAGAATCTCTCTTCCAGGGTTCAGAAAAGGGAAAGCTCCGCGTAAAATGATCGAGAGAATGTATGGAGCAGCCATATTTTATGAAGATGCAGCGAACGAGCTGATTCCGGGCGCATATACGAAGGCAGCCGCCGAGTGCGGGGAAGAGATCATGTCCCGTCCTGTGATCGACGTTGTTCAGATTGAAAAAGGGAAGCCGTTTATCTTTACGGCGGAGGTCGCTCTGAAGCCGGTCGTAACGCTTGGCGAGTATAAAGGCCTTGAGGTCGAGAAGGCCGTGATCGAGGTGTCCGAGGAAGAAGTTGACAGAGAAGTTGACAGAGAGCGCGAGAACAACTCAAGAATGATCGATGTGGACGACCGCCCGGTTGCCAACGGCGACAGGATCAAGCTTGATTTTGAAGGATTTGTGGACGGAACCGCGTTTGAGGGCGGCAAAGGCACGGATTATCCTCTTGCGATCGGCTCCAACAGCTTTATCTCGGGATTTGAGGAGCAGCTGATCGGGGCGGAGATAGGAAAGGACGTGGAAGTGAACGTAACCTTCCCGGAGGACTATCATGCCGCGGAGCTTGCGGGCAAGCCGGCCGTGTTTAAGTGCAGGGTCAATGAGATCAAGGTAAAAGAGCTTCCGGAGGCGGATGATGAGTTTGCGAAAGATGTCTCTGAATTTGATACGCTCGCGGAGTATAAGGATGACATCCGCGCGAAGCTGCTTGAGACCAAAACAACTGACGCAAAGAACGCGAAGGAATCCAAGGTGGTCGAAAAAGCCGTGGAGAACGCTTCGCTTGAAATTCCGGACGTCATGGTCGAGGAGCAGGTTGAAAATATGCAGGCTGATTTCAGAAGAAGGATCGAGTCGCAGGGCATCTCTTTTGAGCAGTACATGCAGTTTACCGGCATGACGCCGGCCCAGCTGGACGAGCAGATGAAGCCGGAGGCCCTTAAGCGCATCCAGAACAGCCTTGTTCTTGAAGCGATTGCAAAAGCGGAAAATATCGAGGTTTCCGATGAGAAGCTCGATGAGCAGATCGCAAAAATGGCGGAATCCTATAAAATGGAAGCGGATAAATTAAAAGAACTGCTTGGCGATGCCGAGAAAGAGCAGATGAAAAATGATCTGGCGATTCAGGCGGCGGCGGATATGATCGTTGAAGCCGCAGTGGAAATCTGAGCGCGGCAGGTTTTCGGTTCGTTCATTGAAAGGGGGAGGCGGCATGAGTCTGGTGCCTTATGTAATAGAGCAGACAGGACGCGGGGAGCGTTCCTATGATATTTTTTCCAGGCTGCTGAAGGACAGGATTATCTTTCTTGGGGAAGAGGTGACGGATGTCAGCGCGAATCTGATCGTTGCGCAGCTTCTGTTTCTTGAGTCGGAGGATCCGAACAAGGATATCCATATGTACATCAACAGCCCCGGCGGTTCTGTGTCTGCCGGCATGGCGATCTACGATACAATGCAGTATATCAAGTGCGATGTATCTACGATGTGTATGGGAATGGCTGCGAGCATGGGCGCGTTTCTGCTTGCCGGCGGGACAAAGGGCAAAAGACTGGCGCTTCCGAATGCCGAGGTCATGATCCATCAGCCTTCGGGCGGAGCGCAGGGACAGGCCAGCGATATCAAGATTGTGGCTGACAAGATTCTTCAGACAAGACAGAAGCTGAATGAACTGCTGGCTGCAAATACCGGACAGCCGCTGGAAGTGATCGCGGCGGATACGGAGCGCGACCGCTGGATGACCGCTGAGGAAGCGAAGGCCTACGGCCTGATCGACGAAGTGATCACATCGAGACAGTAAGAAGAATGGGGCTGTTACAGAGGATATATGTGACAGTCCCTCTGTTGCGTCTATGCGCAGGCCCGGGCAAGGAAATCAGCTGCCGATGCAGCACCCGGGCCGCGCGGACGAGCAGGAGTAAAACCGCCTCCTGTTCGATCTGTAAGCAGGCCCGGACAGGGAAGTTGCCGATGCAGCACCCGGGCCGCGCGGACGAGCAGGAGTAAAACCGCCTCCTGTTCGATTTGTGAGCAGGCTGGGGCGGGGAAATCAGCTGCTGATCCCAATATCTTTTTATAAAATATGAGGTGGAAAAATGCCGGGTAAAATAATGGATAAGATCAGATGTTCTTTCTGCAATAAGACGGAGGATCAGGTCCGCAAGCTGATTGCGGGGCCGAACGGGGTATATATCTGCGATGAGTGTATAGACATCTGCTCCGAGATCATTGAGGAAGAACTGGACGAAGAGTATGCGCTTGAGGATGGGACAGAAATCAATCTGATGCGCCCAATGGAAATAAAAGCGTTTCTGGATGAATACGTGATCGGGCAGGATGCTGCGAAGAAAGCCCTCTCTGTTGCAGTATACAATCATTACAAGAGAATCACCGGCGGAAAGTATCTGGATGTGGAGCTTCAGAAAAGCAATATCCTGATGCTCGGGCCTACCGGCTGCGGAAAGACGATGCTGGCCCAGACGCTTGCGAAGCTCATGAATGTTCCGTTTGCCATCGCTGACGCTACGGCTCTGACGGAGGCCGGCTATGTGGGCGAGGATGTGGAAAACATTCTGCTGAAACTGATCCAGGCGGCGGAATATGATATTAAGAAGGCAGAATACGGTATTATATATATCGATGAGATAGATAAGATCACACGAAAATCAGAGAACGCGTCTATCACGAGAGACGTTTCAGGAGAAGGCGTGCAGCAGGCGCTGCTGAAGATCCTTGAGGGTACGGTGGCTTCCGTTCCCCCGCAGGGAGGACGCAAACATCCGCATCAGGAGCTGCTTCAGATAGACACGACGAACATCCTGTTTATCTGCGGGGGCGCTTTTGAGGGGATCGACAAGATCATTGAGACCAGGATGGACCGCAAGTCCATCGGCTTTAACGCGGAGATCTCATCCGGCGTGGAGCGCAGGACGGGAGATCTGCTGAAAAATGTCCTTCCTCAGGACTTTATCAAATTCGGCATGATCCCGGAATTCATCGGCAGAGTGCCGGTGGTGGTTTCCCTCGATGAGCTGGACCGCGACGCGCTGATCCGGATCATGACAGAGCCGAAGAACGCGATTGTGAAGCAGTATCAGGGCCTTTTCGGGCTTGACGACGTCGAACTCACCTTTGAGCCCGAGGCGATCGAGGCTGTCGCGGACAAGACGATCGCCCGCAAGACAGGGGCAAGAGGTCTCCGCGCAATCATGGAGGACGCGATGATGGATCTGATGTTCCGGATCCCGTCGGATGATACGGTGGCTTCCTGCGTTGTGACAAAAGAGGCGATTGAGGGAACGGGAGAACCGATTGTTACCTACCGTGATACTTTGCCTTCCCGCAGAAAACGCAGGTTTGGCAAGATGGAGGAGAGTGCCTGATTTATGAGCAGTTCGTCAAAGTTGTATCCGATGTATCCGCTGCTTCCGCTGAGAGGACAGACTGTGCTTCCCGGTGAGGTGCTGCGTTTTGATATCAGCAGGGAAAGTTCGATCTGTTCAGTG
Source organism: uncultured Lachnospiraceae bacterium (assembly GCA_947594335.1). Lineage (GTDB taxonomy): Bacteria > Bacillota > Clostridia > Lachnospirales > Lachnospiraceae > Choladousia. The sequence goes on along the minus strand of CANQEC010000133.1, from coordinate 2,210 downwards.
GAAACGGCGATGAGCCAGAGCCAGGAAATATTTTTAATCACTCAGCGAAACCCGGATATTGAAAATCCGGGTTTACAAGATTTATACGAGTATGGGACGGTCGCCAGGATTCGCAATGTCGCGAAAATGCCGAAACATATCATCCGGGTGATGGTTGAGGGCAGGCGGCGGGAAAAACTTGTGGAGCTTGTGCTTCTGGAGGAGTGTATCTACGGAAAAACAGAGCGGTTGGCCAAGGAGAAGCCCTCTTTTGATGAGGTGACAACCCGCGCGATGGTCCGTTCTCTTCACGAGCTGCTGCAGCGTTATGCGCAGCTCAATTCGAAATTCGGGGCGGACATGCTTGGCAAGCTTCTTGGCATAGAGGATCTCGAAGTACTTGTGAGGGAGGTCTCGATACATCTGTCGCCATTCTACACGGAGAAGCAGAAGCTGCTGGAAGCCGCGAGCCTTCAGGAGCAGTATGACATGCTGAGTGTGACCCTGCTCAATGAGATAGAAGTTATCCAGGTCCGCAACGATATCCAGAAGCGGGTGAGCGCGCGGATCGACAAGAATAATCGGGAATATATCCTGCGCGAGCAGATGCGGGTGATCCAGGAGGAGCTCGGGGAGAATAGCGGCACACTGCTCTCGGAGGTGAAGAATTACAAGGAATCCGCCCAGGCCCTGGAGGCTTCCGATGAGGTGAAGAAGAGGATTATAAAGGAAGCGGGACGGCTGAAAGGAATCGGAAATAATTCGGCGGAGAGTTCCGTACTCCGCATGTATATAGAGACTCTGCTCGAGATGCCCTGGGACAAAATGTCAAAGGACAGCCATGATCCAAAAAGGGCATGGAAGATTCTTGAGGAGGATCACTACGGCCTGGAGAAGGTAAAAGAGCGGGTGATGGAATTTCTCGCTGTGCGCGCGCTGAAGCAGAAAGGCGACAGCCCGATCCTCTGTCTCGTGGGACCGCCCGGTACCGGGAAGACTTCAATTGCCCGCTCTGTCGCGCGTGCGCTGAATAAAAAATATGTCCGCATCAGTCTTGGCGGCGTCCGCGACGAGGCTGAGATCCGCGGACACAGAAGGACCTATGTGGGGGCAATGCCGGGAAGGATTGCGGACGGCATGCGCCAGGCGGGAGTCAAAAATCCGCTGATGCTGCTCGACGAGATCGACAAGGTCAGCAGCGATTACAAAGGAGATACCTCCTCCGCTCTGCTGGAGGTGCTCGATTCCGAGCAGAACGTAAAATTCCGCGATCATTATATTGAACTTCCGATTGATCTGTCGCAGGTGATGTTCATCACGACGGCGAATGACCTGCACACGATTCCGCGTCCTCTGCTTGACCGCATGGAAGTGATCGAGATAACAAGCTATACGGAGAACGAGAAGCTGCATATCGCCCGGGAGCATCTGATGAAAAAACAGCTGGAGCACCACGGACTTAGCGAGAAGCAGCTTGCGATCACGAAGCCGGCGATGGCCCGGCTGATCAGCGGCTATACGAAGGAGGCCGGTGTACGCCAGCTTGAGCGCAGAATCGGGGAGATATGCCGCAAGGCGGCCCGCGAGCTGATAGAGGAAAACGCAAAAAGCATCCGTGTAACGGAGAAAAGCCTGGAAAAATATCTCGGGCGGAAGAAATACTCCGTGAAAAAGAAAAATCATGAAAATGAGATCGGTATTGTCCGGGGACTGGCCTGGACGAGCGTCGGCGGAGATACGCTGCAGATCGAGGTGAATATCATGCCGGGCAAGGGGGAATTCCTGCTTACCGGGCAGCTGGGCGATGTGATGAAGGAATCGGCGAGGACGGCGATCAGCTTTATTCGTTCGGTGAGCGCCTCCTACAGGATTGAGGCTGCTTTTTTTCAGAAAAATGATATTCACATTCACATTCCGGAAGGAGCCGTACCCAAGGACGGCCCTTCGGCCGGCATCACGATGGCGACGGCTATCCTGTCCGCGGCTGCCGGGATTCCGGTCCGCGCGGACGTTGCGATGACCGGCGAGATCACGCTGAGAGGGCGCGTCCTTCCGATCGGAGGTCTCAAGGAGAAGCTGCTTGCGGCAAACCAGGCCGGCATGAACCGTGTACTTGTGCCTGAGGAGAACAGGGCGGATGTGGAAGAGATTTCAGAGGAGATTACCGGCGGACTGAAGATCATTTATGTAAAATCAATGCAGGAAGTGCTGCATTACGCACTTGTGCGGTG
>CANQEC010000132.1 GCA_947594335.1 uncultured Lachnospiraceae bacterium | reverse complement strand
TGTCCCGCGCCGTCTTCGCGGAGCCTCCCGCCGAATCTCCCTCAACGATGAAAATCTCACAGATGCTGCTGTCGCGGCTTTCGCAGTTCGCGAGCTTGCCGTTGCTGTCGAACGAATACTTCTGCTTTGTCAGCAGATTCGTCTTTGCCCGTTCCTCTGTCTTTCTGATCTTTGCCGCCTTTTCAGCGCAGGAAAGAATCATTTTCAGCGCGTCCAGATGCCTGTCAAAATACAGGACAACTTCGTCACCCGTCACTTTTCCCACGGCGCGCGCCGCATCCTGGTTATCCAGCTTCGTCTTGGTCTGCCCCTCAAAGCGGGGATCCGGATGTTTGACAGAAATAACCGCCGTCATGCCGTTTCGAATATCGGTTCCGGTAAAATTTGCGTCCTTCTCCTTGAGAATCCCCAGCTGGCGCGCGTAAGTATTCATCACGGTTGTAAACGTCGCCTTGAATCCGGTCAGATGCGTTCCGCCCTCCGCGTTGTAAATATTGTTGCAAAAGCCGAGCACATTTTCATGGAACTCGTTGACGTACTGGAACGCGGCTTCCACCACGATCCCTTCGGCCTCCCCGCAAAAATAGACGGGATCGCAGACCGGCTCCGATTTCTGATTGAGTTCGCGCACATATCCGACAATACCGTCCGGCTCACGGTACACGATCACCTCCGGCTCCTCCTGCCGCCTGTCCTCAAAACGGATCGTCAGCTGCGGGTTCAGATACGCCGTCTCATGAAGCCGGCTCTTTAATTCCGTCGAAGAAAACCAGGTTTTCTCAAAGATCTCCGGATCAGGAAGAAACTGAATGCGCGTACCCGTCTTCCTGGTCCGTCCGATTACCGGGAGAAGACCTTTCTCAAGCTCAAGGACAGGAATCCCCCGCTCATACCGGTCGTGATGTATTTTCCCGCCGAGCATCACCTTTACGTCCAGCCAGGATGACAGCGCATTCACAACCGAGGATCCTACCCCGTGCAGTCCGCCGCTTGTCTTATACGCCGAATCGTCAAACTTGCCCCCCGCATGGAGCGTTGTAAAGACAAGGCGCTCCGCCGGCATCCCCTTCTCGTGCATTCCGACCGGAATCCCGCGTCCATTATCCTCAATGACCGCCGACCCGTCCTTCTCCAGACAAACCTCTATCTCCGTGCAGTATCCTGCCAGATGCTCGTCAACCGAATTGTCAACGATCTCGTAGATCAGATGATTCAGTCCCTTCCGCGAAACACTCCCGATATACATGCCGGGCCGTTTCCTGACAGCCTCCAGTCCCTCAAGTACGGAAATACTGCCCGCGTCATACGTCCTGCTGCCTGCCATTTTTACCTCCAGATTTTCTCTGCGACCTCTCCCTGCTTTTTGTAGATCGAGCCGGCCGGAACCGCTTCCCGAACAGAAGAAAGAGGATAGATGTTCGTGTTCGGGCCGATCACGGTCCCCGGATTCAGCACGGAACCGCATCCCACCTCTACACAGTCTCCGAGCATCGCTCCAAATTTTTTCAGGCCGGTCTCATACCGTTCCCGCCCGGCCTTTACAACCACAGGTGTTTTGTCCGATTTGACATTGGAGGTTATGGAGCCTGCACCCATGTGGGCCCTGTATCCCAGAACAGAATCCCCCACGTAATTATAATGCGGAACCTGAACTTTATTAAACAATATGACATTTTTCAGCTCTGTGGAATTTCCGACCACGGCTCCCTCGCCGACGATCACACTGCCGCGAATGAACGCACAGTGGCGCACCTCGGCCTCTTTCCCAATGATCGCCGGACCGCTGATGTGCGCGGTGGGGGCTATCCGGGCCGACTTTGCGATCCAGACGTCTTCCCCGCGCTTTTCATACTCATCCCCGCTCAGTCCTGCTCCCAGTTCCATGATAAAACTTCTGATCTTCGGAAGTACCTCCCAGGGATATTCTGCGCCGTCAAAAATATCGCGCGCAATCGTCTCGTCCAGCGTATAAAGATTCTTTATTTTACACATCTCCAGATTACATTCCATCACTTGCTGATCCTCCTTATAATATCCTCCGCTCCCCCGCGTTCTCTTATATCACGAATCCGTCTTTTTCCCCGTCCGCGCACGGGAACCTGATCTTTTCGTGGTTCCCGAATCCGCGCGTGTCCCTGTCTTTCGTCCCGTTCCGTAACTCTTTGCACCTGTCCGTCTCCCGGCCTCCCGTTCCGATCTGGAGTAATACTTTGCGGCCTCGTCGAACAGCGGACGGATCGCCTCATGATTATTCAGCGCGAGGACCCCGTCTGTCCTGGACTTTACAAAATGCGTCAGCTTCTGCATGTACTCATCGCCTGTGATCGTCCCTTCCGCCACGTAGTTCAGTCCCTTTTCCCAGCTTGCTGTAAGTTCCGGGTTCAGCAGCGACCGGATCGAGCAGAATACGACGTCATAAATCATTTCTCCAAGCAGAGTCGGCGTCAGAATCTGCGTCTTTTTGTTCAGGGCGATATATTTATTCGCAGCGAGCTTTTTCAGTATCTCCGCGCGCGTAGCGCTTGTTCCGATCCCGCAGCTTTTGATCTGCGCGCGCAGCTCCTCATCCTCGATCAGCTGCCCCGCGTTCTCCATCGCCAGGATCATGGAACCGGAATTGTAGCGTTTGGGCGGAGAAGTCTCGCCCTCCCGGATTTCCAGAGACTCCACCGCAAGCTTCATCCCCTTGCGGATTCTCTCAAGCCGCTTCGAAAACTGCGGATCATTTACAACCGCGGCGCTTCCGTCCGCCGTCTGCTCTGTTTCACTTCCGCTTTCGGAAGAGCTTTCCGATATCCGTCCCGCCTCATCCGCTTCCGCGGATCTTTGTCCGCCACCCGGCTCTGCGTCCCGGGCAGTTTTTTTCCGGCGGTCATATGGATTCCCCGCCACCTTAAAATATCCTTCCGAAAGCAGAATCCTGAAAGAGTAAAAAAACTTCTCCGCAGGCGCTTCCGGATCGCCATCCGGCTTCATTGCCGTTACCATATTTATCTTCTGAAACTCTGCCGCCGGGTAAAAAATACTGAGGAATCTGCGGACAATCGCCGCATAAACGCCGGCCGCAGTCCCTTTTACGGAAGACAGCGCCGAAAGCCCCTGCCCCGTCGGAATGATCGCGTAATGGTCCGTGATCTGCTTATCATTCACATAGCGGGTCCGGGCAAGTCCCTTGTACGCCCCTTTTTCCAGGATTTCTCCGGCAAATCCGGACGCCGGCGCATAATTTTTCAGCCCCGCGATATTTTTATGTATTTCCTTCGCTATCGCCTGCGAAAGCACTCTCGCGTCAGTACGAGGATAGGTTACAAGCTTCTTTTCGTACAGCTCCTGTACGATCCGCAGCGTTTCATCCGGACTGATCTTAAACATCCTCGCGCAGTCATTCTGCAGCTCGGCCAGATTGTAGAGAAGCGGAGGATTCTTTTTCTCCCGCTTTCTTTCAATGGAATCGACAGTCGTCTCACACCGTCCGCCTCTTTCAAAGATATCGCCGGTCAGTTTCCGGATCAGCTCTCGGGCGTCCTCCTTTTCCCGGAAACCGTTTTCGGCGACAGATAGTACGCGGAGCCTTCCACCGCGCGGAACTCCCCTGTCAGTTTGCTCTCCTCAAGCCTCACAGTCTGAAGGACACGGTAGAAGGGCGTCTTTACAAACCGGCGGATCTCCCGCTCACGCCGAACGATCATCCCGAGAACACAGGTCATAACGCGGCCGACTGAGACGACAGAATGTCTTGTCCCCAGATAATTTGAAATGGCATTTCCGTACCGCAGTGTCAGAAGCCTCGAAAAATTGATTCCCATCAGATAGTCTTCTTTTGCTCTCAGATAGGCTGCCTGCGACAGATTGTCATACTCGGACAGGTCCTTCGCCTCCCGGATCCCCCGCAGGATCTCTTCCTCCGTCTGTGAATCGATCCAAACCCTTTTTCGTTCTTTCCCATGGACGTCTGCCATCTGTTCCACAAGGCGGTAAATATATTCTCCTTCGCGCCCGGAATCCGTACACACATAGATAACGGCTACATCGCGCCGGTTCAGCAAGCCGCTCACGATATCAAACTGCTTTTTCACTCCGGGAATCACTTCATATAAAAACGTCTCCGGGAGAAACGGCAGCGTGGCAAGGCTCCACCTCTTATATTTCTCATCATATGCTTCCGGATAGCTCATTGTGACCAGATGTCCGACACACCATGTCACAACATAGGAATCCGACTCCAGATACCCGTCGCGGCGTTTCATTTCCTCCTTCAGCGCGCGCGCAAATTCCTGCGCCACACTCGGTTTCTCTGCAATAAACAGTGATTTTGACATCGATGTCTCCTTTTTCTCCGAAAAGCCTAACGTTATCATACCATTTTTTTTCAAAATGTCAATCTCATTTTTCGAACACATGTTCTTCTGTCATCTCCTTCCTGTATACCGTAAAAAAGCCGCAAAGAAGCAGACAGCAGCTGATTTCCCTGTGCGGATCTGCGCAGGATACAAAACAGCGGCAGAATACAAATTTCCGCCGCTGTACGGGTACTGCCCTTTCTTATAAAATATTCCTGACCACGGTATCTGCCTTTTTGCGGATTACTTTGCCGCGATATATCCCAGCGCCTTCAAAGTTTCCGCACAGAGCACCGCTCCTCCCGCCGCGCCGCGCACGGTATTATGGGAAAGTCCGACAAATTTGAAGTCATAGACGGAATCTTCGCGGATACGCCCGATCGACACACCCATTCCGTTCTCATAATCGACGTCAAGCTTCACCTGCGGACGATTATCTTCCTGCATATAACGAATGAACTGCTTCGGCGCGCTCGGAAGATTCAGCTCCTGCGGAATGCCTGAAAAGCTCTCCAGCTTTTCGATCAGCTGTTCCTTTGTCGGTTTCTTCCTGAACTTGACAAAGACCGCCGCCGTATGTCCGTTCAGCACGGGAACGCGGATACACTGGCAGGTGATCACCGGAGATTTTGCCGGAACGATCACGCCGTCCTCAATCCTGCCCCAAAGACGAAGCGGTTCTTTTTCACTTTTCTCCTCCTCGCCGCCAATATACGGAATCACATTCTCCACCATCTCCGGCCAGTCCTTAAAAGTCTTCCCGGCTCCGGAGATTGCCTGGTACGTCGTCGCGACAGCCTCATACGGCTCAAATTCCTTCCACGCAGTCAGCGCCGGCGCATAGCTCTGAATGGAGCAGTTCGGCTTGACCGCGATAAAGCCTCTTGTCGTGCCAAGGCGCTTCTTCTGGAACTCAATCACCTTGAAATGCTCCGGGTTGATCTCCGGAACCACCATCGGCACATCCGGCGTCCAGCGGTGCGCGCTGTTATTTGAGACAACCGGCGTCTCCGTTTTCGCGTACTCCTCCTCGATCGCCTTGATCTCATCCTTTGACATGTCAACCGCTGAGAATACAAAGTCCACGCTCGCCGCAACCTTCTCCACCTCATTGACATTCATAACCACAAGCTTTTTCACGGCCTCCGGCATCGGTGTGGTCATTTTCCATCTCCCGCCGACAGCCTCCTCGTATGTCTTTCCCGCGCTGCGCGCACTGGCCGCCACGGTCACAACCTCGAACCACGGATGGTTCTCAAGCAGTGAAATAAATCTCTGACCGACCATACCGGTCGCTCCTAAAATTCCGACTCTTAATTTCTGACTCATTTTTTCATTCTCCTCTTTTTGCGTATTTGCTGCGCGTACATTTGTATTTACTTAAAATACACTCCTGATAAACAATTGTCAAGAAATTTTTTCCTGTATTTTCTCGCTGTATTTTGCCCATATGCGCAGGCCCAGGGGAAACCAGCTGCTGACGCGGCACCTGGCCGCGCAGACGAGCAGGAGGAAAAGCCGCCTCCTCGATTCATATTCCCGGATGCTTTTCCAGGTAATCCCTGCATTCCGCAATCATCCGGCGCATTGCCGCCTCGCCTGGAGCTCCGTAAGTCAGCCTCTTTTCAACGCAGGTTTTCATGCTGATCGCCTCATAAATGTCCTCCCCGAATACCGGACTTTCCGCTCGGAACTCTTCAAGCGTCAGATCGTCCAAAGTCTTTCCGGCGGCTATGCAGGCGAGCACAAGTCTGCCGGAAATGCTGTGCGCGTCGCGGAACGGCACGCCGCGTCCCACCAGATAATCCGCCACATCCGTCGCGTTCGTAAAACCGTTTTTCGCCGACGCTTCCATCACATCTTTCCGGAAGCTGATCGTCGCAAGCATCCCTGTAAAGAGGGGGAGGCAGCTGTTTACCGTGTCAATCGCGTCGAACGCGCCCTCCTTGTCCTCCTGCATATCTTTATTGTACGCAAGCGGCAGTCCTTTCATCGTCACAAGCAGACCCGTCAGAGCGCCGTAAACGCGCCCCGTTTTTCCGCGCACCAGCTCGGCGATATCAGGATTTTTCTTCTGCGGCATAATACTGCTGCCTGTACTGTAGCTGTCGTCAATCTCCACAAAGCGGTACTCATTCGAATTCCAGATAATGATCTCCTCCGAAAAACGGCTGAGATGCATCATAATCATTGAGAGCGCCGACAGATACTCAATCAGATAATCCCGGTCGGAAACCGAATCCATGCTGCTGCGCGTCGGCCCTTCAAAGCCGAGCAGCTTCGCCGTATACTCCCTGTCGAGCGGATACGTGGTTCCCGCGAGAGCTCCCGCGCCCAGCGGACAGTAGTTCATCCTGCGGTAAATATCCGCCATACGTTCTCTGTCGCGGCGGAACATCTCAAAATACGCGCCCGCGTGGTGCGCGAGCGTCACTGGCTGGGCCTTCTGCAGATGCGTAAAGCCCGGCATGAAGGTCTCGATGTGCTCCTCCATGATGCCAAGCAGAACCTGGAGAAGTTCCTTCAGAAGTCCGTCCGTTTTCTGC
>CANQEC010000131.1 GCA_947594335.1 uncultured Lachnospiraceae bacterium | reverse complement strand
CACAATAAAAAAATATCCGCACGCCAGATGAGATCGCTGCTTATCATGGACTGGCTGGCAAAGCTCTGCCTGCTTTTCCCGATTTTCCTGACAGGAAGGAGCCTGGGAACAATGGTCGGCTGCCTGGCGATCGGCCTGCTCGCGTGGCTCTGGTTTTCTGTATTGCTTGTAAAGGCGGCGAAAGATCACGAAGATTTTTTTGATACAGTCAGCAGGCTGGGCGGCAGAGGAAGCGCGTTGCTTGTCTATCTGATCGGCCTGCTGTATTTTCTGTCGCATACGGCGGTCTGCATGAGCTTCTGCGCAGACCTCGCGCAGACCTACATGCTTCCGGATGTGCCGCTTCCGGTGCTGGTCATTCTTCCGCTGGCTGCGGGGCTTTACCTTGCTTACAGCGGCATCGAGGTGCGCGGCCGGGTGAGTGAATTTCTTGTGCCGATCCTGCTGTTTTTCTTCCTTTTTATGGCTGCTGCCGCGGTGCCGGGAATGAATCTGACGGAAAGCGGGCAGACGCTCCTTGAGGCGGACCGAAGGCTTTTCGCGGGCGGATATGAGGTATTTGCGGCGGTCGGCGGAATGTTCCTGCCGGTTTTGGCGGCATACCTGCCGGATAAAAAGAAAAATTTCGGAAAAGGTATCCGCCGGGCTGCCTGCTGGAGCCTGATACCCGCCGGGATCCTGCTTTTTATCACGGCAGGTTCTTTTGGAACGGAAGGAATGCTCGCGTTCCGTTTTCCGGGCATCCGTGTCATGAGCAATGTCGCGGTGCCGGGCGGTTTTGTCCAGCGGTGGGATATTCTGTTTCTGTCGCTGCTGCTGTTTTCGCTCGCAGTGAGCGTGGCAAGCGGATTCTGGTATTTGAATACGATCGCGGAGCGGCTCTGGAATGAGGCGGTGAGTTATTGGCCTGCCTGGAAAGAATACAGAAAGCAGAACAGGCTGGGATCGTGGGCAGGGGCGGAGAATGCGGGCGGACTGGCGCTGCGCAGGTGGCAGCAGGAGTTTGCGGAAGAATTTGGCGCGGACAAATTTGCGGAGAAAAATGAACAGAATGCGGACGGATTTGCGGAGAAAAATGAACAGGGTACGGATAGATCTGCGGAGAAAAATGGGCAGGGCATGGATGGATTTACGGAGAAAGATGGGCAGAACGCGGACAGCGCCGGGGCGGCGGCTTCCGTTTTATCTTCCCGATCTCATCGCGGTCTGCTTGTCCTGCAGGGTGTTCTCGCGTTTATCGCTTTTGGCGCGGCAGGAGGTTTTCGCAGCGCGGAAGCGGCGATCATCTATTACCGGGCTTATAATCTCTATGTGCTGACTCCGGTCATGTTTCTTGTATATTTGATGCTGTATTTTCGCGGAAAGCAGAGTGCGATAAAACGCAGGACAGTGAAAACCGCGGCGGCGTGTATACTCCTGTGTCTTTTGCTGACCGGGTGTACCGCAAGAGAGCTGGAGGACCGTATGTTTCCGATGGCGCTGGAGATCCGCGTTGACGGAGGGACTCCGACAATGATTTACGCGTGGAATGGAGAGAGCGATTCCGGAAGCGGAGGGGGAGAGAGAAGCAGGGAACAGGAATCCGACAGTGAAACAGAACAGGAGTGCGGGGACGAATCAGAAAATGGGACGAAACAAGAAGAAAGCAAAAAAGAGAAGGAAACAGAACAGGGATTTAAATCCGAAGAAGCAGAAAAACGTGCAGGAGGAGAATCCGGCAGCGGGGCAGAAGCAGGATCACAGGAACGTGCAGGAGGAGAATCCGATAATAAAGCGGAAGCGGAATCTGCAGCAGATGCGGAAATGGAAGAGAGGAATGAGACGGAAAGCAGATCCGTGGCTGAAAAAGAGGAAACGCCGCCGGATACGGTTTGCGAACCGCGGGAAGAAGGAAATCTGACAATATTCCAGGCAGATAATCTGGCTGAAATTCAAAAGCAGGTCGCAGAGTATGGCGACCGCTATATTGATTACAGCCATGTCAAGGCGATCATATGGGATGAAAGGCTGGAGCAGTATCCCGGGCTTGAGCGGGAAATTTACGAATGGCTGGCCGCGGAACCTGCGTTTGCCGCGAATCTGATTATCTACCCGGCCAGGGAAAGCGGTTTGACGCTGGAGCAGGCTGATGAGCGGTCGGACGGGGAGATCGGAGTGTATCTTGAGAATCTGTACCAGAATAACCGGAAGCTGCGGGAGTCGGCGGTCACGCTGGGAAAAATGGCCGCCCGCTATTATAATTTATAAGGGCGGATCCATATGTTTTTGACGGCCATGCCGGAATTCCTGATTCAGCATGGAGATTTTTTATGCGCAGGCCCAGGAATGGAAATCAGCTGCTGACGCAGCACCTGGGCCGCGCGGACGAGTAGGAGGAAAAGCCGCCTCCTGCTCGATTTGTATTGACAGATTAATTTAAGTTGATTACAATACTAATGTTAGTTAATTTTCCAATTTTTGATATTAATTTACTGATGTAAAGAGATGCTTAACGGATCGGATCATCTGCGGATGAAGCCGAAAGAACAGTACAAAAAAGTAAGGGAATGAGGAATTATGCGTCCCAGGAAGAAAATCAGCCAGAAGGATATCGCAAAAGCTCTGGGAATCAGCAATGTGAGCGTGTCGAACGCGCTGGCCGGCAGGAAAGGGGTCAGCGTCGAATTGACTGCGAAAGTTCGTCAGGCGGCTGCCGAGATGGGATACGACGCGGGGCAGGAAGGCGCCGGAAAAGCAGCGGGTACAGTTCTCATCGTGACGTCAGAAAGTCCTGCGGACGGCAGGGACGGATGGATAGCGGAAATTGTTCGAAAGCAGAAAGTGCAGGCGCAATTCTGCTCTCTGATGGAAGTTTTGGACGGTACGGAAGCTGAAAAGCCATCCAATGCGCCAAAAAACCCCGCGGGATTGGGAAGCAGAACGGGGAATACAAAAGGCCGCGCAAAGGGCAGAAAGCTGCAGATTGCCGGCTGTCTCGGACTTCTGGTGCCGGAGCGCATCGCTTCAGAAGAGCTGGCAGCCTTAAAGGCTGTCTCGGAAGAGAACGGCAGAAAGCCGCTGGTTGGGATCGGATTTTTTGACAGCCGCGTGCCGATCGACTATGTGCTCGATGACGGGTTTCATGGCGCGCAGGAGGTGGTCCGGTATCTGTCTGACCGGGGATGTGAAAATATTCTGTACGTGAGACCGGATGAAAATTCGCCTGCTTTGGGCGGGATGGAACCTTATTCGGGCCGGAACGGATTTGCTTTAGATGAGACCGGGCAGGATGATCTGAGCAGTGCCATCCCGCCTGGGAGAGATTCTGAGCTGTCTGGGGGAAGCGGCGTTTCAAACGCAGTACTGTCCGGAAAAAACAGCGTTTCAGACGCAGTACGCCGTATGAGGATGGACTGCCTGCTGGGATACCGCAGCGGGATGTATCTGAGGGATTTACACCGTGTGCAGAATATAAAACAGGCAGAAGCATTCGAACTGGGAGACGAAAGCCGTATCCTGGACTTGCCAGGCGCCGAGGCTTATATCCGGGAATGGGATAGGGCAGGAAAGCGCCGGGGTTATGTACAGGGGAACCGGAGTGATGAGCGGACGGCTTTTTTCTGCGGAGATATGGATACGGCGCGCCGGCTGACTGCGTTTCTTCTGGAAAGAGGGATTAAAGTGCCGGACGAAATCGCCGTCGCCTGCTATTGCGTACATAAAAAAGAAGGTTCTCTGCCGGTGGCGGGAAAGAAAATAACGGCTGTCAGGAGTCTGGAAGAACATCTTTGGGAAAAAGGCTGCGAAATTATCTGGGAGAGAGTCCGGACCGGGAAAACCACGGAGGGGATCCACCTGGTAAAAGGAGAAGTCCTGGAGGGCGATACGGTATAGGAAAGAGGAGCGAAGCTGCTCTGGGAGGATTACTGCGGATATGGGGAAAAAGGTCACAATGCGCGATATAGCAAAGGCGCAGGGGGTCAGTGTGGTGACGGTCTCAAACGCGCTGATGGGAAAAAGAGGAGTCAGCGAAGAACTGAGACAGAAAATTTTTGAGACAGCAAAAAAACTGGGTTATGATATTTCCCGGCCGGAGAAAAAAACGGAAGAGAGATCGGCCACTCTCGGAATTATCAGCTCACAGAGATATATGAGCGAGTGGTCTTCTTTTTACTGGGAAATGTATCAGAATATAGTCAGCGCAGCGGCCAGGAGAAATATTCTCACGATGCTGAAGATATTTAACGAGAGAGAGGAGACGGACAGATCCTCCGCATTTATCTCGGAAAGCGGGACGGATGGTTTTATTCTGATCGGACGCATGAGAGACGTATTTATGGAGCGCAACCTGAGAAACGCAAAGAAGCCGGCGGTTTTGCTGGATTTTTACCAGGAGGGATATCCGTGCGATGCTGTGTTGTCCAATAATTATATGGGTGCTTATCGCATTACAAAATATCTCACGGACCGCGGACACAGAGAGATCGGCTTTGTCGGGACGGGGAGAACTTCTGATAATGTCGTGGAGCGCTACTATGGATTCTGCAGATGTATGATGGAACAGAACCTTCCTGTCAGGCGGGAATGGCTCCTTGAAGACAGGGATCTGGAGACGGAAACGCCTGAGATTATTCTGCCTCCGAAACTGCCGACAGCGTTCGTGTGCGGAAGCGATTATACAGCAGGTATCCTGTACAATGAGCTGTTTGCCAGAGGGGTGCGCGTGCCGGAGGATATCTCGGTGATCGGATATGATGATTACCTGTATGGAAATCCATTTGCGGGGAAACTGACCTCCTATCATGTAGATATGGCAAAGATGGCGGAGGAAGCGGTTCGGCTGGTGATGCGAAGGATTGAATCCCCGGGGGAGCCGTATTGCGTCTGTTATATAGACAGCGAAATTGTGGAGAGAGAGAGCGTAAAAAGTCTGCAGGCCGGTTTTGGCAGCAGGAGACTGTGAAAGAGATTCCGGGAAAACCGCAGGCTGGTTTCGGCGGTGAAAACCGGGGGAGGAAAGAGTCGGGAGAGTTTTAAAAATCATGATGAAAAAAGTTACTCTGGAGGACATCGGGAAAAAGCTTGGCGTCAGCGCAGTGACAGTCTCGAAAGCTCTGAAGAACCAAAAAGGCGTCAGCAGCCAGCTAAAGGAAGAAATTCAGCGGACGGCCCGCGAGATGGGCTACAGCAGAAGGAGCCGCGCACATAACATGCGGATATCTCATACGATCGGTATTCTGGTCGCGGACCGTTTTCTGGAGGAGCATCAGTTCTTTTACTGGGTACTGTATCAGCAGCTGGCCGGACGCATTATGGAAAAAAGCAGCACTGCACTGCTTGAGGTGGTCAGCGCAGAGGCGGAGAAGAATGACATTCTGCCAAGGATCATCGAGGAACAGCGTGCGGACGGTGTGATTATTCTTGGCACTTTTCTCCGCCGCTATATGGAATTTTTATATTACGCGCCGGAGCGGACCGTTCCGCTGGTCTGCCTTGATTCGGAAGTCGGCCTGGAGCGGGACGACGCCGTAATCGGCGATAATGTGGGCGGCGGCTATGTGATGACGAATTATTTGCTGTCGCTGGGACACAGGCGGATCGGGTATGTCGGGACGCTGCTGACGACGTCGAGTATCGACGACCGGTATCTGGGATATGTCAAAGCGCTGCTTCATCATGGGATCGAGGTGAATCAGGACTGGATCATCAAAGACCGCGACCGCGCGACCGGAAAACTGCTGAAAAGCAGCGAGCTTTGTCTGCCTGTACCCCGGCGGCAGCAGGAGAACAGAAGCCTGACAGACAGATTATTGATGAATGAGACGCCGACTGCATATTTTTGCAACTGCGACCTCACGGCATCCTGCCTGATCGAAGCGCTGTCCATGCGCGGCCTGCGCGTGCCGCAGGATGTGTCGGTTGTCGGTTTTGACAATCATCTCCCCAAAGGAACTTCTGGCATGGACATCACAACTTATGAGATAAACGCGAAGATGATGGTTGCCAGAGCGGTCAGCCGCATTTTTCAGAAGATTGACAATCCGTCTGCTCCCGGGGGAGTGGCTGTGATTGGAGGAAACTTTATAGAGCGGGGAAGCGCGGCCCGGGTGGGGGAGCCGGTGCCTTACATATAAAAAACCAAATTCTCAAAGATAAAAATCGCTGTAAATTGCGGAGCAATTCGTGGCATCATGGGGGCAAAATTCCTTTTGACCCCAGCATCTTCTATATAGAAGTATATGCGGAGCGAAAAGCCCCCGGTGTCATCCCGGTTTCCGCTTTGAACAGACGAATAAAATGATTTACATTTTCGTATCCAATTTTGCTGCTGATCTCCTGCACCTGCAAGTCTGTGTTCAGCAGCAGTTTTTTTGCTTCTTCGATGCGGACAAGAGTGAAGTCTTTCAGTGGGGAAATGGAAAAAGCGGCGCTGTACTCCCTGCACAGGCGATAGCGGCTGATTCCGTGAAGCGCTTCCTGATCCGCCAGGGAAAAGGAGAGATTCCGGCAGTCATGGATGTAGATATGCATATCCCTTAGATAGGCGGGAATATTTCCGGAAAAAACCTGATTTTCGGGAAGAACGGACAGACAGACATCTGAGAGAATCTGCGTGAGAAGACTGTGCATCCGAATCAGAGAGCCGATATTGATCCGGGCAGGGAAAGCCCCAAGCTTTTCTACGGCTGAGGCTATGGCAGGGGATTTTGTCCTGTCCGTCATATAAAATTGATTGAGGAAGGGCAGAAAACAGGACAGGTCAGATCCTCCTATGAAGAACAGGCGGAAGGACCACGGCAGAAGTGTGGAACGCAGATGGCAGGAAGCGGAGCCGCTGAAAATTAAGATGTTGCCATCTTTTATAATCCTGGCAGGTGAATCCGCGGTCCGGCGGGAGATTTCAGTTGCGGTATTTGAGGCCCTGCGGGAGATTCCAGTTGTGGTATCTGAGGCCCTGCGGGAGATTCCAACTACGGTATCCGAGGCCCTGCG
>CANQEC010000130.1 GCA_947594335.1 uncultured Lachnospiraceae bacterium | reverse complement strand
TCAGCACCGTCGCCGCGATAAAGATGATGCCGAGCAGAATGCCGAGCACAAACATGCTTCCGTAGAGCGCATAGAAGCCGTCCCGCTCCCTGGCGCGGCTGTCGAATCTGCAGTCTGCGGATGTTTTTCCCTCCTCCGCCAGCAGAGCAAACTTTGCCTCGATCTCCCGCGCAAGCGCCTGCTGCTCTTCCTCATCGGCCAGGGTGTCAAACCCGTACATATGGCGCGGACTTGAATACCATTTTTCATAGATCTTCCTCTGCGCCGCGTCCGCCTCCTCGATGTCTGTTAAATCCGGCACAACCAGATAGAGCGATGAGGTAATGTTCGCCGCCTCATTCCCGTTGTCCACAAATTTCTCCATCTGCTTCTTCACGGTGCGCGTTTCCATCCCCTCTATCGTGATCGTGTCATAATTATAACTCTGGCGCGCCGCATACAGAAGAACTTCGTTGTCTGCAAGCGTCTCGTTTTGACCGGTCAGACGGTTGTAATCCTCAAGCGGGACAAAATACACGTCCTTCACGCTGTTGAGTGTGATCACCGCATGCGACTGCGTCATGTCAAGCTTATTCTGATCCAGAATGACCTGATCCCCGTCAAAGTACCCCCCGAACGACAGATACCGCCAGTCCTGCACATTCTCCGCGGCAAGGCTGTGCGCCGCAAGCACTTCCTCCACCGCGTCAAGCCGCGCCTGATATTCGGCCCCGTCAAATGAATAGACGCAGAATTCCAGTTGTCTCGGGTAACGCCCGTACAGCCGGTCCTCGTTCCCGATATAACAGCAGAAGACGCAGGAAAGCATGACCATCACGGAGGTGGACAGGATACAGATGGAGGCAAGCCCCGCGCCGTTGCGCTTCATCCGGTACGCCATCGATGAGACGGAGATAAAATGGTTCGCCTTGTAATAATAACGCCGGTTCTTCTGCAGCAGGCGGCAGAAAACGACAGATCCGGCGATAAACAGCAGATAAGTAGCCAGGATCACCATACCGACCGCAACAAAAAACGCGAGCAGCGCGCCAAGCGGGTCCTGAATAGTGACCGCGATATAGTAGGCCGCCGCAAGGACCGCAGCCCCGAGAAGCGCCAGGATCCAGTTCGCCTTCGGCGGCTTCTCCCCGACCGCCGCGCTGTGCAGCAGATCAACCGGTTTCGACCTCCCGACCTGCCAGAGCGCATGCAGCAGGATCAGGATAAAAATAACGGCAAATATCGCAAGTGTCTGCGTCAGGGCACCGGTTTCAATCTGAAACCGCATGTCCGCCACATCATTCATCACATACGCGATCCAGATCTGCGCCAGCTTCGAGAACAAAATCCCGCAGAACAGTCCTCCTGCGAACGATATCGCCGCCATGATCAGGCATTCCCACAGAAGGATCCGGGCGATGTTTTTCTTGTCCATCCCGAGTATGTTGTAAAGACCGAATTCCTTCTTCCGGTTCCGGATCAGGAACGAGTTTGTATAAAACAGAAAGATGGCCGCAAACAGGGTGAACACCCAGCTTCCCATCAGCAGCATGCTCTGAAGGATGTCTCCGCCTTTCATCACCGTCACCTGCGGACTGTCCTTCAGATAATTAAAGATATAGTACATCATGACCATGATGACGCAGGTCAGAAGATACGGCCCGTACGTCCGCAGATTTTTCCGGATTCCGGTCAGCGCCATCTTCGGGTAAAACAGAACGCGCCGTTTCATGAGCGGTCACCTCCTGTCGCGAGCATCGTGAGCGTATCCGATATTTTCTGATAAAGCTGTTCGTTCGTGCTGTCCCCGCGGTAAAGCTGATGATAGACTTCCCCGTCCTTGATAAACAGCACGCGCCCCGCGTGGCTCGCCGCCTTGACCGAGTGCGTCACCATCAAAATCGTCTGACCCTCCTCGTTGATTGAGGCAAACAGCCGCAGCAGATCGTCAGTCGAGCGCGAGTCGAGCGCCCCGGTCGGCTCGTCGGCGAGCACAATCTTCGGATTGTTGATCAGCGCTCTCGCCACGGCCGCGCGCTGTTTCTGTCCGCCGGAAACCTCATACGGATATTTTTTCAGGATCGTCTCGATCCCAAGCTTCCGGGCAAGAGGGGCAAGCCTCTCCTGCATCTCCTTGTAGGGCTTTCCCGCCAGCACGAGCGGAAGAAAGATATTGTCCTCCAGCGAGAACGTATCCAGCAGATTAAATTCCTGGAACACGAAGCCCAGATTGTCGCGCCGGAACGCCGCCCGCTCTGACTCCTTCACCGTTGAAAATTCCCTGGAATCCAGCATGACCAGGCCGCCGCTTGGCCGGTCCAGCGCGGCCAGAATATTAAGCAGCGTCGTCTTTCCCGCGCCGCTCTCGCCCATGATCGCCACGTACTCTCCCTTTTCCACATCAAAAGACACATTCGAGAGCGCCTGCACCTGGTTGCCGCCGAAACGTGTCGTATAGACTTTTTTCAAATGTTTGACTGATAAAATTGCCATTCTTTCCATCCTCCCTGAAATGTGTGAACTGTCTGTATTTTATCAGCCTTCCTCCCATCCTGCCATTTATCTGCCTTACACGAACCTTACATTCCTGTAAGGTTGTTTCACTCCCCTGCGGGTCGTGAACACAACAATGTTTCGCGATACAGGGTCTGCCCCAGCGAAGCGAGGGCACAGAAATCGCTAAGCTTATCACGCTGGTTCACTCCACCACGATTCCCGCGTTCTGCAGCCCGATGCGCACCTGCGTCCCGACCCCCGGTTTCGATGTAATCGAGATCGGATGGCCGAGATTCTCACAGATCCGGCGGCAGAGGTACAGCCCGAGTCCGCTCGCGCGGTTGTTCTGCATTCTCCCATTGATTCCCGTATAGCCGCGCTCGAACACACGCGGCAGATCCTCCGGCGCAATGCCGATCCCCTCATCCGCGATACAGAGCGTCTTCGGCTCCTCCAGCGTGATCGAGATCGCCCCTTTTTTCGTATATTTGAGCGCGTTCGTCAATACCTGGTCGATCACGAACCTCAGCCACTTCTTATCCGTCACAACCCGCGCGGACAGCGGCTCATAGTTCAGACTCAGCTTCCTGCGGATAAACGCCGGGGCATGGCGGCGCACCACCTGCCGCACGATCTCATCCAGATCGTACTCCCGGAATACGTAATCCGTCCCGTCCGCGTCCAGACGCAGATAGCAGAGCACCATCTCGACATACTGCTCGATGCGGTTCAGCTCTTCCCGAAGTTCTGCGCTCTCGGGAAAATCACCGTCCTGCAGAAGCAGGCGCATCGCGGCGATCGGCGTCTTGATCTGATGCGCCCAGACGGTGTAATAGTCC
Organism: uncultured Lachnospiraceae bacterium; assembly: GCA_947594335.1. Classification (GTDB taxonomy): domain Bacteria; phylum Bacillota; class Clostridia; order Lachnospirales; family Lachnospiraceae; genus Choladousia. Next base: position 3,687 of record CANQEC010000130.1, on the reverse strand, counting down.
ACCATTTCCCGGTACCGTTCTTCCATCTGATCGGCCATCCGCTGCCGGTCCGCGCACACCTCCTGAAGCATCTCCTGATATTTTTCCTCCCACAGATTCTCAGGAGGCCAGAAATTCCCTGAAGTAAACGCAAGCTCCCTTTTCAGCTGCTCCAGCTTACGGTACCGCACGCAGAACCGTTTATAGTCAAAGAACAGGAAGACTGCTCCCAAAAAGAGGCAGAGGCTCAATGCGTATCCCACCGCGTCAAGCGGCAGTCCAAGCAGCCAGAAGATCATCGTGTTTATCCCGTAAAACATTGCCAGCAGGATAATCTGGAATCTGTAATTTTTCAAATATTGCAGAAACATGCCTCCTCCCATTGTTTTGCTCCTTCCAGTCTGTCTTCATTTCCCGGGTCCGCGTGCGTCATTCCCGGATCATATAGCCCAGTCCCTTGCGCGTGGCGATAAAATCCTTCAATCCCTCACGCTCCAGCTTCCTGCGCAGCCGCGTGATATTGACCGTGAGCGTGTTTTCATCCACAAAGCTGTCGGTCTCCCATAATTTAAGCATCAGCTTGTCCCGGCTCACGATCCGGCCTTTATCCGCAAGAAGCGTCTGAAGAATCCGGTACTCATTCTTTGTCAGCTCGATCTTTTTTCCCTGAAACGACAAACTCGCGTCCGAAGTATTCAGAACGACGCCCCGATGCGCGAGGATCTCTGCGGACAGCATCCCGCCCCACCCCGGCGGTATCCCCGGATCCGCTGCCTTTGTTCCGAAATTTCCTGTCTCTGAATCCGACAGTATTCCCGCTCCAGATGCATCCTCGCCGAACCGCGCCATCTCCGGCGCAAAATCGTACGCGCGCCGGAGCACCGCCTGGAGCTTCGCCGTCAGTACGTTCAGATCAAAGGGCTTCGCGATAAAATCATCGCCTCCCATATTCATCGCCATCACAATATTCATATTATCGGAAGCCGATGACAGAAATACGATCGGAACCTTTGAGAACTTCCGGATCTTTTGGCACCAGTAATAACCGTCATAGCAGGGCAGGATGATATCAAGCAGAACCAGGTGCGGGGCATACCGCTCAAACTCTCCCGCAATATCCCGGAAATCCTCCGCGCATTTCGCCTGAAATCCCCAGGATTCAATCTGCCGCCGCATGGCGTCCGCAATTGTCGGATCGTCCTCCACGATCAGAATGCGATACATAAAATTCCTCCCTTTTAAATTTCCCTGCCCGGGCCTCCTGCTCGTTTGCGCGGCCCGGGTGCTGCACAGCAGCTGATTTCCCTGCCCGGGCCTGTGCATAAATCACACGGGCCAGACGGCACATCTTTCGCCGACTGGCCCCGCTGCATTATCTGCGCTGTTTTTTATTTTTTCTTTTATAATCGTACATCCTCTCGTCCGCCAGGTGAACCACCTCGTCATAGGATGGCTTTTCCCCTGTACCGGTCACTTCCACAAGCCCATAGCTGAAGCTGCGCGGATAGTTCTTCCCGCCGGCCCGGCTGAAGCTGTGGCGGACGCTCTCAAGCTTTGCCATCGCCGACTCGGACGAACACTCCGGCAAAATCAGGCAGAATTCATCGCCGCCCACACGGGCAAACGTGTCGGTGCTGCGGAACCTGTGGCGGATCATCGAGACGAACAGGCGTATATATTCATCGCCTTCATTGTGTCCGTAAGTATCGTTCACATCCTTCAGGCCGTCCAGGTCCAGATAACAGAGCGTAAATTCCATCTCCTGCCCGAGCAGCTCCTGTATATATTCGGTAAAATACAACCGGTTATAGATACCCGTGCCCGCGTCGTGGTACGCTTTCATTGCCATATCCTGTTCCGCTTCACGGTCCGCGGTAATGTCATTGATAATGTGGGCCCAGGCCGGGCGGCATCTCCATTCGACGGGAAAGGTTGTGATCCTGTAAAAATGGCCGTCCTCCCCGTTTATCTCCCAGATTCTTTCATCCTGGCCGTCCTGCCATTTCAGAATCCTGTCGTGGAACGGCAGCCGGCTGTCACATCCGCCGCACATCATGCCGTTATCTGAATCCCGCCTGTCTATATGCTTATTGCAGTAAACGATCTCCCTTGTCCCCTCGTCGATCACAATGATCCATTCTTCCCGCTTCTGCGTCAGCGTCATGAGAAGATCATTGTAGCTCTCAATGAGGGCCAGGTGCTCCTGCTCCTTTTCGATTTCCGATGCCGGAATCCCCTTCTTCTCCCGAAGACAGGCCGACATCGCATGAAATGCCTCGGATAAACTTCCGGTGCGCACAGCCTGTTCCCAGTGCCGCGCGTCCTCACTCTGCTGTATCAGCCCGGCCAGATTATCCTGCACCGCCTGAAGATTTCCGCAGAGACAGCACTCCTTCAGCAAATCATCCTCCGAAAGCTTTCCCTCAACAAACTCTTCCGAATGTTTCAGCAGTACCTCGACCGAACGCTGAAGCCGCATCAGTTCCTGTCCCAGTTCTTTATAAGGTTCATCCAACTCCCTGATATCGATTCCGCGAATCTGCGCGTCATTGAGAATACTTCTGAGATACCTCAAAAGCACCTCGCAATTTCTGTCCTTTGCCATACAACCTCACTCTTTTCTCCGTCCTTTTGCCGCGGAATCCGCGTTCTCTGCAGCCAGGCAGATGTTTTATTTACTGCAGTCCCTGCTTCAGCCGAAAATAAATATGTTTTTGTCCGCCGCTTGCCCGCCGCTTGTCAATCTCATAGCATCCAAGGGAATTGACAAACGGAGTCAGCTTCGAATATCCGTAGTTTCTCACATCAAAATCGGGAATCCTCTTGGAAAGCTGGTCTCCAAGCTTGCCCGAAAACAGCCAGCCATCCTCATCGGAAAATTTCTCGATGATCGCGTTGATCGTCTTGCGGATACGCTTCAGGTCATCGCGGCACTGCACTTTGGGATTTTGAATCTCCTGCTTTGCCTCCTTCACCTTCGGAACCGCCTCCCGCTTTTTCGCCGCCGGGCTTTCCGGCAGCTTCGCCTTGCCCTGCCGGGAGATCGTCTCCTCCGCTTCCTCCTTCTGCTGATTGGAATACAGCAGGTCGAGATATTTAAACTGATTGCACGCGGAGATAAAGGGTTTCGGGGTTTTCTCCTCCCCCATGCCGATCACCTGCATGCCCGACTCCCTCAGCCGGGCCACCAGCCGCGTAAAATCGCTGTCCGAAGATACAATGCAGAAACCATCCACCGTCCGCGAATACAGAATATCCATCGCGTCGATGATCATCGCCGCATCCGTCGAATTTTTTCCCGTTGTATAACTGTACTGCTGCATCGGGATAATGGAATTATTCAAAAGTACATTCTTCCAGGAAGACAGCCTCGGGCTGGTCCAGTCCCCGTAAATTCTCTTATAGGTCGCAACTCCACTGTTTGCCGTCTCATCCAGTATGATCTTGATATATTTATCCGAAATATTTTCCGCGTCAATCAATATGGCAAACCGCAATTCATTATCCATGCAAACTCTCCCGCTTCGCGGCCCCATCGCCGCTCTAAATAAAAATTTCCTGTTTATGCACAAAAAACCACGCTATGATTATAACTCAAAGCATCAAATCTGTACAGTAAAGTTTTACAGAAATTTTTTGGTTACTTTTTTTGTGCAGGCCTGCGCACTGCCAAAGCCCGCCGGTGATGCAAAAGACACATCCGCCCGG
>CANQEC010000129.1 GCA_947594335.1 uncultured Lachnospiraceae bacterium | reverse complement strand
CATTTGCTTTTTTGCAGAAAAAGAGGTAGAATGCTCTGATAAGGAAAGAAGAACAGGAAAGGAGAACAGCCGGATGAAAGCAAAGTTTGAGATACAGATAACGACGGGATCCATGTACCGCTTTCTGATGTACCACACATATCACGAACTGTCCGGGAGATTCAGCATTATAGCGGGTTTTGCGCTCCTGGCTCTGTATGTCTGGGCGCTGAGAGGAAACGGAGTAAATTCATGGATTTATCTGGCTTTTTCTGTCCTGTTTTTTGCGTACCTGCCGTGGACGCTGTATACCCGCGCGGCAAAGCAGGCGAAACTGAATCCTGTATTTAAAAAGCCGCTTGGATATTTTGTGTCGGATGAAGGGATTGTTGTGACGCAGGGAAAAGAATCGAATGAGGCGAAATGGGAGAGCGTCCTGAAGGTGCGCGAGACAAAACAGAGCATTCTGGTCTATACAAATCCCAGGAGCGCGTTTGTGTGGGTGAAATCCCAGATGGGAACGCAGGAGCCGGCGGTCAGAAAGCTGATCCTTGCTCATGTTGACGCAAAGAAAGTAAAGCTGGCAAAAAGCGGCAGGTAAAGCCTGGTCAGAGGTGGACGGATGGAACGGGAAGTTATACAGTACGAAACATTTTCAGAAGAAGAGACGTTCCGGTTAGGAGAAAAGCTCGGACGCGATGCGCAGCCGGGACAGGTGTTCGCTTTAAACGGAGATCTCGGCGTGGGGAAAACGGTCTTTACGAAAGGGATGGCCGCGGGACTTGGAATCCGGGAGAATGTAAACAGTCCGACTTTCACGATCGTGCAGGTATATGAGGGGGGAAGGCTCCCGCTTTATCATTTTGACGTGTACCGCATCGGCGATATTGAAGAGATGGATGAGATCGGATATGAAGACTGTTTTTACGGGAACGGGATCTGTCTCGTGGAATGGGCCGGACTGATCCGGGAACTGCTTCCGGAGCACACCGTCTGGATCACGATCGAGAAGAATCCGGAGCGTGGGTTCGATTACAGAAGGATTACGGTGGAGAGGCCGGTTTTATAGCGGGCGTTCATGCCGGTTGCATCCGGCAGCGTCACGGCTGAAAGCAGACTGCCGCGATCCTGCTGTTTTCCCATATCAGACAGGAGGCCGATTTATGAAAATACTTGCGCTGGACAGTTCAGGGCTGGTGGCATCCGCGGCGGTCGCCGAGGATGATACGCTGCTTGCCGAGTATACAGTGAATTACAAAAAAACACATTCGCAGACTTTGCTTCCGATGCTGGATGAGATTGTGCGGATGATTGAGCTTGATCTTAATACAATTGACGTGATTGCCGTGGCCGGTGGCCCCGGCTCTTTTACGGGACTGCGCATCGGAGCAGCCACGGCCAAGGGACTGGGACTTGCGCTCGAAAAGCCGCTGGTTAATGTTCCGACGGTGGACGGACTGGCTTACAATCTCTACGGTTCGGAGCAGATGATCTGTCCGCTGATGGACGCGAGAAGAAATCAGGTTTACACAGGGATCTATACCTTTGAGGATGGAAAATTCCGGGTGATCGAGCCGCAGATGGCGGTTGCGGTGACAGATATTGCGGGCAGACTCAACGCACTGGGGCGAAAGGTGATTTTTCTTGGGGACGGAGTGCCTGTCTACCGGGAAATGCTGAAGGAACTGATGGAGGTTCCGTATCAGTTTGCGCCTGCCCATCTGAACAGGCAGAGAGCGTCCGCGGTCGCGGCGCTTGCGATGGAATATGCGCGCGCCGGGAAACTGGAGACGGCGGATGCGCACCGCCCGGAATATCTGCGCATGTCGCAGGCCGAGCGTGAACGTGCGGCAAAGCAGCAGGCTGCGGTACAGCAAAGCGGAAAAATCGCGTATCAGTCAAAGGGAGAAGACGGACCCTGACGCCAGGAGAACAAGAAAGCTTTCAGGAAGAATTTCAGATTCTGCCGCAAAACTGACGATGATGAGAAAAGTGCGGGAGAGGATTCGGAGCATGGAAATTGAGATACGAAAAATGGAGCTGGAAGATATCCCGCGGGTGGCAGAGCTGGAGCGGCGGATCTTCAGCATGCCCTGGAGCACACAGTCCTTTGAGACCTTTCTGCAATCGAAGGACGCTTTGTATCTGACGGCGAAAAAGGATGGTGTGCTGGCGGGCTACTGCGGTTTTTTTCAGTCGTTTGATGAGGCGGATATTATGAATGTGGCGGTGCGCGAAGAATTCCGGGGGCAGGGCATTGCGTACAGGATGCTCTGCCGGCTGATGGAACTTGGCAGAAAGCGCGGGATTCTGCGCTATACGCTGGAGGTGCGCGCGGGAAACGAGACTGCGCTGCATCTGTATGAAAAGCTGGGATTTAAGAGCGCCGGTATCCGGAAGGGCTTTTATGAGAAGCCCCGTGAGGACGCCGTGATTATGTGGACGGACGGCGCGGAGGCTGAGGCATGACCGCATAGGAGCAATCCGCGGCTTATATTCATGGTGGTGCCCGCAGTGCGGGTATAAGAGTCTGCTGTATGGCGGAGCCTGCGGCGCAGATCTGGACGTTTAAATTGAGGAGGGAAAGGATGCTGGATGTATGTTTGCTTGGATGCGGCGGCATGATGCCGCTCCCCGGACGCTGGCTTACCTCTCTGATGACAAGATTTAATGGGAGCAGCCTGCTGATCGACTGCGGGGAAGGTACCCAGATTGCGGTCAAGGAAAAGGGATGGAGCTTCAAGCCGATCGACACGATCTGTTTTACTCATTATCATGGGGATCATATCAGCGGACTTCCGGGTCTTCTTCTCACGATGGGAAACGCCGAGCGTGAGGAGCCTTTGACTCTGATCGGGCCGAAGGGGCTGGAACGTGTTGTGAACGCGCTCCGTGTTATTGCTCCTGAACTTCCGTTTCCGCTTGTATTTCAGGAAATTCAGGGACCGGAACAGACGTTTGAACAGAAAGGATACAGGATAAAGGCGTTTCGCGTAAATCATAACGTGACCTGCTGCGGCTATACGATTGAGCTTTGCAGGGCGGGACGTTTTGATGTGGAACGCGCGAAGGCTGCGGAAATTCCAGTCAGGTTCTGGAACAGGCTGCAGAAAGGGGAGGAAATCGAGCATGAGGGCAGGATTTACCGCCCTGAGGATGTGCTTGGCCCGCAGAGGAAAGGGATCAAAGTTACGTACTGCACGGATACCCGTCCGACGGATTCGATTGTGAAGAATGCCGCGGGGTCGGATCTTTTTATCTGCGAGGGAATGTACGGAGATCCGGAGAAAGCGCCGAAGGCCGTTGAATACAAGCATATGACGTTTCAGGAGGCGGCGCTTCTCGCGAAGAAGACAAAACCGAAGGAAATGTGGCTGACACACTACAGCCCGTCGCTTGTGCGGCCGGAACAGTATATGGATGAGGTGCGAAAGATTTTCCCCCGCATTTATCCGGGAAAAGACGGAAAAAGCGTCAAGCTGGGCTTTGAAGAAGAGGAGTGACGGAAACGGATTTTTGGAAACAGAGCGCAAAGACGAAGGGGTGAGAAAGCAAGAAGATGAATGAGAAGGATGTTTTGATACTGGCGATCGAGAGTTCCTGTGATGAAACAGCCGCCGCGGTTGTCAGGAACGGACGGGACGTACTGTCGAATATCATTTCCTCACAGATCGAACTGCACAAGCTTTATGGAGGTGTGGTTCCTGAGATTGCTTCACGGAAACATATTGAGAAGATCAACCAGGTGATCAGGGAGGCCCTTAAAACGGCGGACGCTGCGCTGGATGATCTTGACGCGGTGGCCGTCACATACGGTCCCGGCCTTGTGGGCGCGCTTCTTGTCGGGGTGGCCGAGGCCAAGGCCATCAGCTACGCAAAGAAGCTTCCGCTTGTGGGCGTGCATCACATAGAAGGACATATATCGGCCAATTATATAGAGAACAAAGATCTGGAACCGCCGTTTTTGTGTCTCGTGGTATCCGGAGGCCATACGCATCTGGTGATGGTGAAGGGTTACGGAGTGTATGAGATTCTCGGCCGCACAAGGGACGATGCGGCGGGCGAGGCGTTTGACAAAGTGGCGCGGGCAATCGGGCTGGGTTATCCGGGCGGGCCGAAAATTGACAGGCTCTCTGCCCAGGGAAATCCGGAGGCGATCCGTTTTCCAAAGGCGAAGATCCCGGACGCTCCGTATGATTTCAGCTTCAGCGGGCTGAAGTCGGCCGTTTTGAATTATCTGAACGGATGCCGGATGAAGGGAGAAGAGATCGTGGCCGCCGATGTGGCGGCGTCTTTCCAGAAGGCGGTTGTGGATGTGTTGGTGGAGCATGCCATTCTGGCGGCAAAAGAGCTTGGAACGGACAAGCTGGCGATCGCGGGCGGCGTCGCGTCGAACGGAACGCTGCGCCGTACGATGGAGGCCGCGTGCGCAAAAGCAGGGATCACGTTTTATCATCCATCGCCGGTTCTCTGCACGGATAATGCCGCCATGATCGGGGCGGCGGCTTATTATGAGTTCAGAAACGGCGTGCGGCACGGCCTTGACCTGAATGCGGTGCCTAATCTGAAGCTCGGGGAGAGGTAAATTTCGGAATTTCCGCCTGGGACATTGCTGCCAGCCTGCAGTGAAGGACTGTTCAAAAGTGTTTAAAACTGAATGAATGAGACGCCGCATCGGAGCGCAGGGATACTGCGTCAGGATGACAAACGGAAGGAGGATCCGGTATTATGAAAACCACAGCGATCGTACTCGCGGCCGGAAAAGGCAGCAGGATGAAAAGTGATGCCAGAAAACAGTATATGATGCTGAAAGGCCGTCCGGTCATCTGCCATTCGCTTGCCGTTTTCGAGCAGTGCGGGCTGATTGACGAGATCATTCTTGTCTGCGGGCAGGAAGAAGAGACCATGTGCCGGGAGCAGATAGTCCAAAAGTATCAGTATAGCAAGGTTAAAAAAATCGTGCCCGGAGGAAAGGAGCGCTATCATTCCGTTTATGAAGGATTAAAGGCGGCGGGCCCGGACTGCGGGACGGTTCTGATTCATGACGGGGCCAGACCGTTCCCCGATGAAGACATGATCCGCAGGCTTCTGGACGCGGTGCGGGAAAGCGGCGCATGCGTAGCCGGAATGCCGGTTAAGGATACAATCAGAATGAGCGGGGACGGCGGCTATGCCGCAGAGACGCTTCCGCGGGACCGGCTCTGGATGATGCAGACTCCGCAGGTGTTCAGCTACCCGCTGATTTTGCATGCCCATCAGGAACTGATGCGGCTTGACGCTCTTCCTGTGCAGATCACGGACGATGCGATGGTGCTTGAGTATATAACCGGACAAAAGGCAAAGTTTGTCGAGGGTTCGTACAGAAATATAAAAATTACGACGCCGGAGGATCTGCTGATTGCGGAGGCACTGTCCGGCGGCCGGTAAGGCAGAGGCCGGCCAGGGAAGATTCGGCGTCATGTGCTGTACGTTTGTGCGCCTGGCACGGAAACGCCAGGCTTTTGCAGTAAATTTTTATGCCCTGCGAACAGGGCGCTAAAGAGAATATCGGAGGAACATACAAATGAGAATGCTTCTTGCGGGTGCCGGCGCGGTGGGAGACAGCATCCTGCGTATTTTAAAGGTAAGAGATCCCGGGTGTAAATGGCTGGAATTTGTTCTTGTCTGTGATTATTCGAAAGATCGTGCCAGGGAGGTGGCAGAACGTCTGGGAGAGCCGGAACGGTTTTGCCCTCATCAGCTTGACGCCACCGACAGGAAGGCGGTCGAAGCGCTGATCAGGGAATACAGGATCAGCTTTGTAATGGACGCTGCGCCGCCTTTTGCAAGCAATATGATTTTTGACGCTGCCTTCAATGCGGGGGCGGATTACGCCAATATGGGGACGTGGTCTGTTCCAATGGAAGCTCCTGCTTACGGGCTCGGCATCGAAAACAGCTATACGGAGCCGATGACAAAATATAATTTTGACCGCTGCGAGCTGTGGAAAAAGAAAGGACAGATGGCCGTAATCTGTCTTGGAATCGACCCCGGCGTAGTCAACGTATTTGCGAAATATGCCGCGCTGCATCTGTTTGACGTACTCCGCGAGGTGCATGTGAAAGACGGAGGAAATCTCTGCGAGCCGGAGGCGGATCCGGATACGGTCATATTTGGTTTTAATGTGTGGACCGTGCTGGATGAGGTGATGAATCCGAATGTCGAGTATGATGAAGAGCGGGGCGGCTTCCTTGTGGAAAAGGCTTTTGCGGGAAAAGAAAAATTCCAGATGCCGGAAGGAGTCGGGGAGAATACGCTGGTGAAGGTGGAGCATGAGGAAGTCGTGACGATGCCGCGCTATCTTAAACAGTACGGACTGAAACGCGCCACGTTCAAGATCAGTCTTGACGAGAATCTGATCACCGCTCTGAAGGTGATTGACAGGCTCGGTCTGCGCAGTCTGCATCCGGTGGAAGTGGACGGCGTAAAAGTGATTCCCCGTGATGTGGTGGCGGCCTGCGCGCCGCAGCCGAAGGATATCGGAGATGAGATGGTCGGGAAGATGCTGGTGGGCGTACACTGCATCGGGGAGAAAGACGGAAAGAAAAAAGAATACTTCCTTTATCAGCCGTTTGACAACAAAAAGTCGCTGAGCGACTGGGGAATGCAGGCGGTCGTTGCTCAGACGGGGTTCGGAGCCGCGCTTGCCATTGAGCTGATCGGGAAAGGAATCTGGCGCGAAGCGGGCGTGTATTCCCCGGAATATTTTGCTCCGGAGCCGTATCTGCGGCTGATGGAAGAGAGCGGATTTGAATACCATATTATGGAAATCTGAAGCATGGGAAAATGTCGGGGTCAAAAGATGCCAAACGGATTGTTCCGCGCTTCGCACGCACACAGCTCTGGCATTATGAGAAAAGTTTATTCAAAAAATAAAAAAAGGGTGTTGACAGAAAATAGAAAAACTGCTAGAATACACTTTGCGTTGAGCGCTGAACTGGAGAGGTAGCGAAGTGGTCATAACGCGGCGGTCTTGAAAACCGTTTGTCCGAAAGGGCGCATGGGTTCGAATCCCATCCTCTCCG